>NZ_MOMO01000015.1:0-4073 GCF_009933855.1 Pseudomonas sp. SG-MS2
CCGCACCGCCTTTTTCAGCCGGCATTCCCGCCCTGATCGCCCGACAATATCCCTACAGCCCAACCCGCAAGTTGCAGGGAGATGCCATGACCCGCTTCATCGATGTGCAAGACCTCGCCCGCCTGGTCAACCGTAAAGGCCTGGCCACCTGCCTGGTGGAGATGGCCGAGTACATCCGTCAGGACTACCTGCGCTGGGACGATTTCGAGAAGTGCCCGCGCCTGGCCAATCATTCGGCGGACGGCGTGATCGAACTGATGCCGGTTTCCGACTCCAGCCGGTATGCCTTCAAGTATGTCAACGGCCACCCGAAGAACACCCGCCTCGGCCTGCCCACGGTGATGGCCTTTGGCGCCTTGAGCGACGTTGGCTCCGGTGCGCCGCTGCTGCTCAGCGAGATGACCCTGACCACAGCGATGCGTACCGCCGCCACTTCGGCCCTCGCCGCCCGCTACCTGGCGCGTGAAGACAGCCGCAGCATGGCGCTGATCGGCAACGGTTCGCAAAGCGAATTCCAGGCCATCGCCTTCAAGACCCTGCTGGGCATCGACGAGATCCGCCTGTTCGACATCGACCCTGCAGCCACGGCGAAGCTGGTGGCCAACCTGGCGGGCCGCCCAGGGCTCAAGGTGAGCGTCGCCCACAGCGTCGCCGAAGCCGTGCGCGGTGCCGATATCGTCACCACGGTCACGGCGGACAAGACCTACGCGACCATCCTCACGCCGGACATGATCGAACCGGGCGTGCACCTGAACGCCGTGGGCGGCGACTGCCCGGGCAAGACCGAGCTGCACCGCGCCATCGTCGAACGGGCCCGGGTGATCGTTGAGTACGAGCCGCAAAGCCGGGTCGAAGGCGAAATCCAGCAAATGCCGGCCGATTCGCCGGTCTTCCCATTCTGGCAGGTGGTCGCAGGCCTTGTTCAGGGCCGTGAAAACGCCGACCAGGTGACCCTGTTCGATTCGGTAGGTTTTGCGCTGGAAGATTATTCGGCACTGCGCTACGTGCTCGATACAGCGCTCACGTTAGGGATCGGCCAGGATATCGGGCTGGTGCCGGTACTGGAAAACCCCAAGGACTTGTATGCACTGCTGCAGCCTCGGGTGGTGGCGGTTCGTTCAGTGCACCGGGCCGACAGCGCCTGCGCCTGACGGACCTTGGGCTGCTGCGCAGCCCAATCGCCGGCGCGTGAGGACGATCACCCGATAACCGCCTAACCTGTCCATGCCCCGCCTTCAAAAAAGAAGCACCGCGCATGGACACCAAGGACGCCACCTCTGCCCCGCTGGACCGCATCGACCAAGCCATCATCGACATACTGCGCGTCGATGGCCGCATCACCTTCGAAAAGCTCTCGACCCTGGTGCATCTTACTCCGCGCCCCTGCCTGGAACGGGTACGCAAGCTGGAACGGCGCGGCGTGATCCGCGGTTATGGCGCAATCATCGACCCGCAGAAGCTCGCACCAGGGCTGTCACTGCTGGTACTCGTAGCCCTTTCCAACCTGCGCGGGCGGTCCGCACAAAAGGCGTTCGAGGCAACCATGCTGGCCTGCCCTGACGTTCATGAATGCCAACTGATCAGTGGCCATTTCGACTACAGCTTGCGCGTGCGCTGTCGTGACATGGAGCACTATCGGGTGCTGAGCGAAAGCTGGATGAACGACGACGCCCTGCACATCGACAAGCTGGTGGCCCACCCTGAACTGGCTTCGGTCAAAAGCATCGCCCCGCCGCCCTGATCGGGCAAGAAGTTGGCAGGCCGATTGCTAACACCCTGCAGGTATTGGCAAATGCCGGCCAACGGCGCATCACCTCAATCTGCAGCACGCACCGAACTAGAGCCCGGCAAGCCGAAATGCCCCACAACTGGTCAGACCGGTAAGGCCAAAAAACCTTGCATATTCGGATTTTTCGCGCTTTTATGACTTCGCGCTGAACAAACCGGTAAGACCACAAAAATAAATAAGTCCTGCGCTCTTTCGCCCCGTGCGGCACCGAAGCAAGGACACCGATCAGAGATCACTCCCATGCTCAAATGGTGCTCGCGTTCGATCTTCCTGCAAGTTGTGCTCGGCCTTGCCCTCGGCATCGCCTGCGGCCTCAGTTTCCCCGACCTTTCCCTGCAGCTCAAACCCCTCGGCGACGGCTTCATCAAGCTGATCAAGATGCTTATCGGCCTGATCGTCTTCTGCGTGGTGGTCAGCGGCATTTCCGGTGCTGGCGATCTGAAGAAAGTCGGGCGCATCGGCCTGAAATCGGTGATCTACTTTGAAGTGTTGACCACCATCGCCCTGGTGATCGGCCTGGTGTTCGCCTTTACCAGCGGCATCGGCAGCGGCGCCAACATCCACCTGGATCAGCTTTCTGCTGCCGACGCCAGCGGCCTGGCCGAGCGCGGCCAGCATATCCATGGCGCCACCGCGTTCTTCATGGACCTGATCCCCACCTCCGTGGTGGGCGCCTTCGCCGACAACAACATCCTTCAAGTCTTGCTGTTCTCGGTGCTGTTCGGCAGCGCGCTGAACCTGGTGGGTGACTCGGCCGCCGGTATTTCGCGGTTGATCAACGAACTCAGCCACGTGATTTTCCGCATCATGGGCATGATCGTGCGCCTGGCGCCGATCGGCGTCTTCGGCGCCATCGCCTTCACCACCAGCAAATATGGCCTGGAGTCGCTGCAGCACCTGGGTGGCCTGGTAGCGTTGTTCTACCTGACCTGTGCGGGCTTCGTGCTGATCATCCTGGGCACCGTGATGCGCGTGTCGGGGCTCAAGTTGCTGCCTTTCATCAAGTACCTGCGCGAAGAGTTGACCATCGTCCTGGGCACCGCTTCCTCCGATGCCGTATTGCCGCAGATCATGCGCAAGCTCGAGCACCTGGGCATTGGCAGCTCCACCGTTGGCCTGGTGATCCCGACCGGCTACTCGTTCAACCTTGACGGCTTCTCCATCTACCTGACCCTGGCCATCGTGTTCATCGCCAACGCCACCGGTACGCCGCTGGCGATGACCGACCTGCTGACCATCCTGCTGGTGTCACTGGTGACGTCCAAAGGCGCTCACGGCATCCCAGGCTCGGCACTGGTGATCCTCGCCGCCACCCTCACCGCCGTGCCGGCGATCCCGGTGGTAGGTCTGGTACTGGTACTGGCAGTGGACTGGTTCATGGGCATCGGCCGGGCGCTGACCAACCTGATCGGCAACTGCGTGGCTACCGTGGCCATTGCCCGCTGGGAAAAAGACATCGATCTGGAGCGTGCGCAGAACGTGCTCGATGGCAAACCCGGCTTTGCCCATGCACCTCGCAAGCAGCCCAACGCCCATCAACAGGAATTCTGAGCCCACGTGGCCGGCGCTGACGCCGGCCCTTTCAGGAGAAAACCGTGATCAGCTCATCGACCGTCGTCAACTCAGTGGTGGAAAAACTGCGCCAGGCCCTGGCCCGCGGCCAGTGGCGCTCCGGCGACATGCTGCCTGGCCAGCGCGAGCTGGCCGAACAATTGGGCATCAGCCGCCCCAGCCTGCGCGAAGCCGTGACCGTGCTGGAGACCCTCGGCCTGGTGCGCTCCATGCCGGGCAAGGGCGTACTGGTGCTGGATGCCGAAACGGCCGTGCTGGAGCCAGGCGTCGACAGCAGCGCTGCGGCGAGCCTGGCCGATGTCCTGGAGCTGCGCTACACCCTCGAACCGTTCATCGTCGGCCTGGTGGCGCAATCGGCCAACAGCCAGGACATCGGCCAGCTACGCCTGACCCTGATGGACATGCGCGAAGCGCTGGATGCCGATGACAGCGATGCCGGGGCCAAGGCCTACATCGCCTTCCACGAGGCGCTGTTCGCGCTGACCACCAACCCGATTTTCCAGAGCGTGGTACAGCAGACCGGCAATGCCCTCAAGCAAAGCGCCAACATGCTGCGCAACTCACCCGAACACCTTGCTGCGCGGCTCAAGGAAAACGAAGCCGTGGTACGCGCCATTCGCGACCGCAACAGTGCCCAGGCCAGCGCCCAGATGCGCCAGCACATCCTTGCCGAAGGGCAGCGGATGGGCATCGAACTGAACATCCCGGATGA
>NZ_MOMO01000125.1:0-5713 GCF_009933855.1 Pseudomonas sp. SG-MS2
CGATTAGGTTCACTCTAGATGTTCAGGCTTGATCGAATCGCCGGATTTCACATCCAGTTTGGCGCGGATGTCCTCGAACATCTGGTCGTAGATCTTGTGCGGTGAACTGAGCGTTTCAAATTTCTTGTGCGGTGGCAGGTGAGATTGGGCCTTGCGGCTCAAGATCATCAGGAAGCTCGGCAGTACCTGGTCCTTGGGCAGAAAGAAGGTTTCGCTGACCTCCTTGCCCTCGATGCTGCCTCGCATATGGAACTGGATACCTCGGCCTTCCCTGGGGTCCTGAGTCGCTTCGTACTCGATGCTGAGGTCGTAGCTGTGGTCATTGGCGTTCAGCGCAGTGCGCTCGATATGCACGTGACCAGATTGGTACTGGGCCATGGCGGAATCCTCCGGAGGGTCGAAAATGGCGGGCGGCCTGCGCCCGCCTACTGCATTCAACGGTAGCTGATGCCGGGCTTGGCCGTTGAAACACGGGTGCCGGCGGTGCCTTTGACGATGTCCTCGATATTCTCCAGCGAGCTGATCACTGCGACCTTGCCGGTGGCGCGGGCGAAATCGCTGGCGGCCTGCACCTTCGGCCCCATGGAACCGGCGGCGAAGCCCAGGCGTTCGAGCTCGTCGGGGTGGGCCTGGGCAATGGCTTTTTGCGTGGGCTTGCCCCAGTCAATGTAAGCCGCATCGACGTCAGTGGCGATTATCAGAAGGTCGGCTTCCAGTTGCTCGGCCAAAAGCGCCGAGCACAGGTCCTTGTCGATGACCGCTTCGATGCCTTTGAGCTTGCGGTTTTCATCGTACATGGTGGGGATGCCGCCACCGCCTGCGCAGATCACGATGCTGTTTTTTTCCAGCAGCCACTTGATCGGGCGGATCTCGAAGATGCGCTTGGGTTTGGGGCTGGCCACCACACGGCGGTATTTGTCGCCGTCGGCTTTGACCACCCAGCCTTTTTCCTTGGCCAGGCGTTCGGCTTCTTCCTTGCTGTAGACCGGGCCGATGAACTTGGTCGGGTCCTTGAAGGCCGGATCGTTGGCATCGACTTCGACCTGGGTCAGCAGGGTGGCGAACGGCACTTCGAACGCCAGCAGGTTACCCAGCTCCTGTTCGATCATGTAACCGATCATGCCTTCGGTTTCGGCACCGAGCACGTCCAGCGGATAGGCTTCGTCGGGTTTGTACGACAGCGCCTGCAATGACAGCAAGCCAACCTGGGGACCGTTACCGTGGGCGATGACCAGTTCGTTGCCGGGGTGAATCTTGGCGATCTGCTCGGTGGCGGTGCGGATATTGGCGCGCTGGTTGTCAGCGGTCATGGGCTCGCCGCGGCGCAGCAGGGCGTTGCCGCCCAATGCAACAACGATTCGCATGGGAATGTCCTTTGCGAAGATGGGGGGAGCGCCTCGTTTCTGTGTGGGAGCAGGCTTGCCGGCGATCACCGGCGAAGCCGGTGCCATGCACCGTGTTGCCTGCATCGCCGGCAAGCCGGCTCCCACACTACCGAGGTGCTTATCAGAGATCAGCCAGGGTCGACACCAGGATCGCCTTGATCGTGTGCATGCGGTTTTCCGCCTGTTCGAAGGCGATGCAGGCGGGCGACTCGAACACGTCGTCGGTCACTTCGATGCCATTGGCCAGGTCCGGATACTGTTCGGCGATCTGCTTGCCGACCTTGGTCTCGGAGTTGTGGAACGCCGGCAGGCAGTGCATGAATTTGGTCCGCGGATTGCCGGTGGACTTCATCAGTTCCGTGTTCACCTGATAGGGTTTGAGCTGCTTGATGCGCTCGCCCCAGGCTTCGATCGGCTCACCCATCGACACCCAGACGTCGGTGTGCACGAAGTCCACGCCTTTGACTGCGGCTTTCGGGTCCTCGGTAAGGGTGATGCGTGCACCGCTTTCCTCAGCGTACTGCTTGCAGCGCTCGACCAGGTCGTCATGCGGCCACAGCGCCTTGGGCGCAGCGATCCGCACGTCCATACCGAGCTTGGCGCCGATCAGCAGCAGCGAGTTGCCCATGTTGTTGCGGGCGTCGCCCAGGTAGGCATAGCTGATGTCGTGCAGCGGCTTGTCGCTGTGCTCACGCATGGTCAGCACGTCGGCGATCATCTGGGTCGGGTGGTACTCGTCGGTCAGGCCGTTGAACACCGGCACCCCGGCGAACTTGGCCAGCTCTTCGACGATTTCCTGCTTGAAGCCGCGATACTCGATGGCATCGTACATGCGCCCGAGTACGCGGGCGGTGTCCTTCATGCTTTCTTTGTGGCCGATCTGCGAAGAGTTGGGGTCGATGTAGGTGACATTGGCGCCTTGGTCATAGGCGGCCACTTCGAAGGCGCAACGGGTGCGGGTCGAGGTTTTCTCGAAGATCAGGGCGATATTGTTGCCCTTCAGGTGCTGCTGTTCGGTACCGGTGTACTTGGCACGCTTGAGGTCGCGGGACAGGTCCAGCAGGTACTTCAGCTCGCGGGTGCTGTGGTGTTCGAGGCTGAGCAGGTTGCGGTTATGGATGTTGAACGCCATGGTGATTCTCCTTGAGTTCGGTAATCGGCCCGGCCACCGCCTTGTGGGGGCAGCCGGGGAAATGGTCGTTAGTAATCGATGGGGTCGCGCACGATCGGGCAGGTCATGCAGTGGCCGCCGCCACGGCCCCGGCCCAGCTCGCCGGCGCTGATGGTGATGACCTCGATGCCGGCCTTGCGCAGCAAGGTGTTGGTGTAGGTGTTGCGGTCGTAGCCGATGACCACGCCAGGCTCCACCGCCACCACGTTGTTGCCGTCATCCCACTGTTCGCGCTCGGCGGCGAAGCTGTTGCCGCCGGTCTCGACCACGCGCAGCTTGACGCCCAGTTGCTCGCCCACCACTTCGATGAACGACTTGTGCTCGCGGCGCACGTCCATGCCGTAGGGCTTGCTTTCGTCCGGGCGGATGATGAATGGCACGATTTCTTTCACCACTTCGGGGAAGATCGTGACCAGGTCGCGGTCGCAGAAGCTGAACACGGTATCCAGGTGCATGGCAGCGCGGGACTTCGGCAGGCCGGCGACGATGACCTTTTCCACTGCACCCTTGGCGAACAGGTTTTGCGCCAGCTGCCCGATGGCCTGGCGTGAAGTGCGCTCGCCCATGCCGATGAGCACGATGCCTTTGCCGATCGGCATCACGTCACCGCCTTCAAGGGTGGCGTTGCCGTGGTCTTTGTCCGGGTCGCCGTACCAGACCTGGAAGTCGGCACCGGTGAATTGCGGGTGGAATTTGTAGATGGCAGTGGTCAGCAGCGTTTCCTGACGTCGCGCCGGCCAGTACATCGGGTTCAGCGTGACGCCGCCATAGATCCAGCAGGTGGTGTCGCGGGTGAACTGGGTGTTCGGCAGCGGTGGCAGAATGAAACTGGAGTGGCCCAGGTAATCGTTGTACATCTTGACCACGTCGGCGCCTTCGCTCTGCGGCAGGTCCTGGCCGGCCACACCGCCGATCAGGAACTCGGCCAGGTGGCGCGGCTCGAGGCCTTCGAGCCAGCTGCGCACTTCGTTGGTCAGGCCCACACCTACGGTGTCAGGGGTGATCTTGCGGTCAAGGATCCACTTCAGCGCGTCTTTGTTCTGCACGATGTCGGTCAGCAGGTTGTGCATCTCAAGCACATCCACGCCGCGCTCGCGCATCTTGGTGACGAAGTCGAAATGGTCGCGTTTGGCCTGGTCGACCCAGATCACATCATCGAACAGCAGTTCGTCGCAGTTGCTCGGGGTCAGGCGCTTGTGCGCAAGCCCTGGGGCGCAAACCATTACCTTGCGCAGCTTGCCGGCTTCGGAGTGCACACCGTACTTCTGTTTTTCAGCGGACATGGTTCTTTCCTCCAATTGAGCGAAGACGTGGGTCACAGGGTCAGGAAGCCGTCATACAGGCCATAGGCCGCCACCAAGGCGCCGATGACCACAGCCGCAAAGATCAGTTTTTCCACGTTGGTGAAGATCGGTTGGCCAATTTCACGCTTGGCCTTGGCAAACAGGATGACGCCAGGGGCATACAGCAGGGCGGAGAGCAGCAGGTACTTCATGCCGCCTGCATACAACAGCCAGATGGCGTAAATCAGTGCGATGGCGCCGATGAGCAGGTCTTTGCTGCGTTCGCTGGCAGCCTGCTCGTAGGTTTCACCGCGCATGGCCAGCAGGAAGCCATAGGCTGCCGACCACAGGTAGGGCACCAGGATCATCGAGGTGGCGAGGTAGATCAGTGACAGGTAGGTGCTGGCGGAGAACAGCGTGATCACCAGGAAGATCTGCACCATGGCGTTGGTAAGCCACAGGGCGTTGGCCGGCACCTGGTTGGCATTCTCGCGGCGCAGGAACTCCGGCATGGTGTGATCCTTGGCAGCGGCGAACATGATCTCGGCGCACAGCAGCACCCATGAGAGCAGGGCGCCGAGCAGCGAGATGATCAGGCCGACGCTGATCAGTACAGCGCCCCAGTGGCCGACCACATGTTCCAGCACGGCAGCCATCGACGGGTTCTGCAGTTTGGCCAGCTCCGGTTGCGTCATCACGCCCAGCGAGAGCACGTTGACCAGCACCAGGAACAGCAACACGGTGATGAAGCCGATGACCGTGGCCTTGCCCACGTCGGCGCGTTTTTCCGCCCGCGAAGAAAAGATGCTCGCACCCTCGATGCCGATGAACACCCAGACGGTGACCAGCATCATGTTGCGCACCTGGTTCATCACGCTGCCCAGCTCCGGCGTGCCGGTGGCCCAGATGTCGGCGGTGAAGATGTCGAGGCGGAAGGCGAACACGCAGATCAGCGCGAACAGCACCAGCGGTACCACCTTGGCAACGGTGGTGACCAGGTTGATGAACGCCGCTTCCTTGATGCCGCGCAGTACCAGGAAGTGCACCGCCCACAGCAACACCGAGGCGCCGATGACGGCAGCGGGGGTGTTGCCTTCACCGAAGATGGGGAAGAAGTAGCCCAGGGTACTGAACAGCAGCACGAAGTAACCGACGTTGCCCAGCCAGGCGCTGATCCAGTAGCCCCACGCCGAGGAGAAGCCCATGTAGTCGCCGAAGCCGGCCTTGGCGTAGGCGTATACCCCGCCGTCCAGATCAGGTTTGCGGTTGGCCAGGGTCTGGAACACGAAAGCCAGGGTCAGCATGCCGACTGCGGTGATCGCCCAGCCGATCAGTACGGCGCCAACCCCTGCGCTGGCGGCCATGTTTTGCGGCAGCGAGAAAATACCGCCGCCAATCATCGAACCGACGACGAGTGCAACGAGTGCGCCGAGTTTTAGTTTTCCGGAAGAATCAGACATTTAACAACTCCGTACCAGGAGAAAGTTGACCACAGAATAAATCCGTCGCCTGGGCCATGATCTGACTTGGATCAGTTCATGGCGTTGTGAAGTAGGAAATTTCCTTCACTTGACTCCTGGAGAGTGCCGACAGCCCTGTTGCAGGCCCCGTGCGCTGGCACCTCCATGTACAACCAGAGCAAACGCTCTGTTCAGCCTGCGAACTCTGAAGCTAGCCGCTTTTGCCGTTTTCGCAAACTTTTCTCAATAAATTCCATGGGTAATCGAGCTTGATAAAGTTGCACGTCGGACAAGCGTTTATCTGGGGCGACCGGTATAGACAAAAGAGTTATTAGTGCTATAGCTTTAATGGCTGGGCGGCCTCAGGTTCCAAGTGCAACAGTCAGTTGATAATGTTGAGCCGATTGGTTGCCA
>NZ_MOMO01000126.1:0-62560 GCF_009933855.1 Pseudomonas sp. SG-MS2
AAAGCTATATGAGTGAACCCACCGCCAGTGCCGCAGATGGGTACGAGCTGCCCATGTCGCTGCGCGTCGCGCTGGGCCAGATGGCCGTGGACAAGTATCCACTCCCCCCGCACTGGGCATTAGCCTGGGCGCTCGCTGAGCCAAACATTTCCAGGCGCACACCTGTGACCCGTTGCCCTGAGCAATTCGCAGCACTCTTCAAAAACGAATTCGCAAAACGGTATCCCAATGGCCTTGTGCTGCCTCAGAACAAGACCAAGCTGAAGATTGCCTATCGCCCTGCTTCTTCCGGATTGAACATCCCGGCAGCAGCCGTGGGCGACCTCCCCGATGTCGCGGCAACCTCAGGAACGCGTAGCAAGCTGCAGGTTATAGTGGAAGAGTGCACCACCGTTCTAGACGCTTACAGTCGATATCTGGGCCGCAACCCAGACGCTGGAGATAGTCTGGAAGCCATCCTGCAGTTGCCAACAGAACTCTGGCCTGCTGAAGCAAAAGCCGAACTCGAACAGTTGGAACAACGCGTCGGCGGCGAAACTATCTGCATGAGTTTCGCTGAGCTGGCAGGCCGTTTCAAATCCGCCGGCGCGCTTTCCCGCGACAAAGTCGTGGCACTCGCCCGGGCCTTGGAAAGCAAGCGGATCGGATTAGAGCCCGATGTGCTTTCTGGCAGCCGTACGCCCAAGGCAGAAGACACCATTGCACTGTTCGCAGCGGACTCTGATGAAGGCACTCTTCGGTCGACCGATGCTTACAGCGCTGCAGCAGTGACTTTAGACCTGGCCAGTGCAGTGGCTGCGGTAGACGGTGACACCTCGCTAGAAGAGGTGGGTCTGCTGTCCGGCCACATTGACTCATGGGATCACCTCTGCGTCGCGCATCGAAAACGCTTGAAGGCGCACCTCCAGATTCAACTGAAGCAACCGCCGACATTGGCAAGCCTCAAGAAGAAGCTTGAGCCGCTGACGATCGAGGCCAAGCGGAAAATTGCAAGCTTCCTGGCCCACCTGGCACAAGCGGATGGCGAGGTGACGCCACAGGAAGTTAAGCTCCTTGAGCGCGTATACAAGTCGCTCGCCCTCGATCCGCAGTTCGTCTACAGCGACCTCCACAGTGCAGCTGTTCGTCCCTCCCATGGAGTGGAGGCACTGACTGCGAATGCCGCGCTGGCCACTGCGACACAGACATCAGAAAGCACTGGCTCTGGCTTTGCACTGGACATGGACAAGGTCGCTCGCTTGCAACAAGAAACGGCAGAAGTGTCGGCGCTCCTGGCCAGTGTCTTCAATGAAGAATCGCTGACTGAGACGCCTAGCGCCCTGGAGCCCGAGGCGCCCCAACGGCAGGAAGAAAGTACCGTCGAACAGCTTGCTACCGTACATGGTTTGGACGTCGAGCATTCAGCGTTCCTTCGGCTTCTGGTGTCACGGCCTGAGTGGAGTCGTGCCGAGCTGGAAGACGCAGCCAGTGATATGGAACTGATGCTGGATGGCGCCTTGGAGCGGATCAACGACACAGCGTTTGAGCTGTTCGACATGCCCGTGACCGAAGGTGATGATCCCATCGAAATCAACCCCGACATTCTGGATGAGCTAGCCCTATGAGTAAGATACGAGCTAAGGATCGCGACGCGGTCATTCAATCGCTGCGTGCGGGTGTAGTGCCCCGTGTTGGGCAGCATCTCATCCAGGTAGGTCGAGCGGGTGAACTCGATTCGCTGCTCAAAGATGTGGATCGTCTCGCGGATGGCGGCTCGGCTTTTCGCGTTGTCGTTGGCGAGTACGGCGCGGGCAAAACCTTCTTCCTAAACCTGGTGCGCGGCATCGCCATGGAGCGCAAGCTTGTCACCATGCACGCCGATTTGAATCCAGACCGCCGCCTTCACGCTTCAGGTGGCCAAGCGCGCTCGCTTTACTCGGAGCTGGCTAAAAACATGGCCACCCGCACCAAGCCAGAAGGCGGCGCTCTGCAGGGTATCGTTGAGAAGTTCATCTCCCAGGCTAAGACGGAAGCCAAGACCAAAGGTGTCGAGAGTGAGGCGGTCATTCGTGAGTACCTGGCAGAGCTCACCGAGATGGTCAATGGGTATGATTTTGCCGACGTCATTGCCGCCTACTGCCGCGGCTTCGAGGAAGGTAACGAGCAGCTCAAGGCTGACGCCATTCGTTGGCTACGCGGGGAATTCTCCACCAAGACTGACGCCCGCGCTGCGCTGGGCGTGCGGACGATCGTCGATGATGCTTCTGTCTACGACCAGCTGAAATTGCTGTCACGATTCGTACGCCTGGCTGGTTTCGGCGGCTTGATGGTATGCCTAGATGAACTGGTCAACCTGTACAAACTGGCAAACACCCAGGCCCGTAACGCCAATTACGAACAGATTCTGCGCATCCTCAACGATTCGTTGCAAGGTTCCGCTGAAGGCCTGGGTTTTGTATTGGGCGGCACACCAGAGTTTCTGATGGACACTCGTCGGGGGCTCTACAGCTACCCTGCCCTGCAATCCCGCCTCGCTGAAAACAGCTTTGCTAAGTCTGGCCTGGTCGACCTTTCTGGGCCTGTCATTCGACTCAGCAGCCTGACACCTGAAGACTTCTACGTGCTTTTGCAGAAGCTGCGCAACGTATACGCCTACGGTGAGCCTGAGAAGTTTTTGCTGCCGGATGAAGCCATCCCCGCTTTCATGGCGCACTGCAATCAGCGCTTGGGCGAGGCATATTTCCGGACGCCGCGCACGACCATTACGGCTTTCATCAACTTGCTCGCGGTGATCGAGCAAAACCCTACCGCGGATTGGCGAACCTTATTGGGGGCCGTGGAGCTGACCAAGGATGAGGCCGGGCAGCAAGATCTAGAAGTTGAGGCCGACGATGAGCTCGCCAGCTTCAAGCTCTGACTCTTCTTCGTTCGAGCGTTTACACCCGGAGGTTCAGCAATGGATCTGGTCACAGGGGTGGACGTCTCTGCGTGATGCGCAGGAGTGGGCGGTACCGGCATTGGTGGGCGCCGATCGCGATGTGATCATTGCAGCGTCCACTGCCGCAGGTAAAACAGAGGCCGCATTCCTGCCGATCCTGACCAACCTGCTCAACAACAGTGAGCCAGCAGGCGCGGTGCTGTATATCAGCCCGCTCAAGGCGCTGATCAACGACCAGTGGGACAGGCTTAGCCGGTTATGTGAGAGGCTCGAACTGCCCGTCGTTGCTTGGCATGGCGATGTGGCAGCAAGCAAGAAACAACGGTTTTTGAAATCGCCTGAGGGCATCTTGCTGATCACTCCGGAGTCCCTAGAAGCTCTATTCGTAAACAGAGGCTCAAGCTTAGCTGGGGCTTTTCAGAACCTTCGCTACATCGTCGTCGATGAGCTTCATGCCTTCATCGGAAGTGAGCGTGGAAAGCAGCTGCAATCGCTCATGCAACGGGTTGAAATTGTCGTGGGTAGAACGCTGCCTCGTGTAGGGCTTTCGGCGACGCTTGGGGAGATGTCGCTGGCCCGCAAGTTCCTGAGGCCAGTGTGCCCGGATGGCATCACGGTTATTGAGTCAAAGTCCTCTGGCCAAGAGCTCCAGGTACAGGTGCGTGGCTACATTGAGCAGCCCATGCAGCAGCTGGTGGTGGAGCACTCGGGGAATGCGTCAACAGATGAAGGCGCAGAGAAGGAAGACACCTCAGGTACCAAAGTGGCTATCGCAGGTCACCTGTACAAGGTGCTGAGGGGGCATAACAACCTGATCTTCCCCAACAGACGCCAAGAGGTTGAATGGTTTGCCGACCGTCTGCGCTCACTATGCGAAAACGATGGTGTACCGAACGAGTTCTGGCCGCATCACGGTAGCTTATCCAAGGAGCTACGCCAGGATGCCGAGCGGGCGTTGAAAGCGGGAGATCCTCCAGCTTCTGCCGTATGCACTACCACACTGGAACTGGGTATAGACATCGGTAGTATCAGGACGGTCGCACAGATCGGCTGTCCACCCTCTGTGGCAAGTCTCAGGCAACGGCTTGGCCGCTCTGGTCGTCGACCCGGTGAGCCTGCGATGCTCAGGGCATACTGCCGGGAGCGCCCTTTAACAGTTAAGTCGGATCTCTCCGATCAATTACGTGAGGGCCTTGTCCAAACGGTCGCTATGATCCGCTTGCTGATCAGTGGATGGTTTGAGCCGCCTCGATCGGGAGGCCTACACGCCTCGACACTGGTGCAGCAGTGTTTGTCTTCGATTGCTCAGCTCGGCGGTGCCTCGGCGGCGCAATTATGGGGAAATCTCATAGCAAGCGGCAGTTTTGCGAGCGTAACCAAGCCTGATTTCCTGGCTTTGCTCAAGGGTATGGGTGAGAAGGAATTGATCGTCCAAGACAGCTCAGGACTTCTGCTACCAGGCGAACTCGGGGAGCGGTTGATCAACCACTATGAGTTCTACACCGCCTTCACAAGCGATGAAGAGTTTCGTTTGCTCCGGGATGGGAAGCCACTTGGCTCGCTGCCCGTCAGCAAACCCCTGACCAAGGGACAGCGCATCATCTTCGGTGGAAGGCGTTGGCAGGTTCAGGATGTCGACCTTGAAGCGAAGGTGATAGTGGTCACGCCGGCTCGGGGCGGCGAGCCTCCTCAGTTTGATGGGCTTGGTGCCCAGGTGGATGATCGTGTCAGGCTTGAAATGCGAAACGTGTTGGTGGAAACCACGTCCTGTCCCTTCCTGGACAAACACGCTCAAGCTCTCCTAGACGAGGCTCGGAGTAACTTCCGGGCTCTCGGGTTGGGTGACGCGGCGATAATTGGCTCTGCCAGCGTAAGCCATGTGGCAACCTGGCGAGGGGATTACACCAACGATGCGCTGGCCTTGTTGCTCAGGCATGTGGGCATTCAGTGTGAAAACACCGGGCTATTCCTGGAAGTTGCATTCGGCGCGGAGGACACATTGCGAGCGTTGCGCGTGGTCGGTCAAATGGACATCTCGAACGTAGAGCCGATTTTGGAAAATGTTGAAAACATGATCCGAGAGAAATGGGATTGGGCCCTTCCTCGCCCGCTCCTCATGAAGTCGTTCGCCTCAAGCCATCTTGATCTCCAAGCCGCGGTCACCACAGCTCGACTCCTTACACTGGAGTCGCTGAGAGAGGAATAACGATAGCACTACTCTCATTCCGACGCCCATTTTTCGAGATCGGCATCGAAATTGGAAAGCTTCTGCAGCAACTCAGCTTCCCACTACTTCCTCGCGGCGATCTCGAACAGGGCATAACTAGCCTATGCGTTGGCCTGCTTGGCCAAGTCGGCATCAAACGCAATTTCAGGCTTGGTGCTGCCCCCCGGTTGCCCGCTCAACCTCGGAGGTAAACTTATGCGCCGCGCTTTCAGGCGGCGTTTTTGCTTCCTCCAGTCCACTAACTCCCATCAGGTTCCTCAGAGCATATCGATCCGTTAACATGGAGCCAAATGGCCATCACCAAAAACACACCGCGTGTGCCCTCAGAGCAAGGACGTCATGAGCATGAAATTCATCAAGGTTCAACACCGAGGTAAGCTCCAGCAGGATGCAAGAAACTCTGGGGTTTTGTATGTAGATAACTGGGACGACTACGGCTACAAAACTAAATTTGTCCTTATCATCTTTGATGGGTCTGGGGTCGAACATAGAGTTGGTGACTTGAAGATCGCTTACCAAGGGCAATCTGAAGGCTGGACTGAACATGGGATGCCTGATGAATTCACGTCGTTAGAACCCAAATTTTTCAGCCTGGGGCAGGACGTCGAATACTATCGGAAACTACTTGAGCTGTTTTCGCTGGAGGAGGCTCATGCAATCCTCCACGCGTTAGGGGATGTGGCTTTCTCCAAGGAGCGTCGGGAGGCTTCCTCTTCAGAGTTAGCGTTTAGCACTTCCCTGCTGCGGGCAGTGAACCCAACAACGATTGACCACCAATTCAAGAGGATCCTCACCGGGGACGCCCCATTGACCCCTTACGACTTCTTTTACGAAAAGGCAAGATCAGACGGAATCGCACCGCTGACTCTCGAGTTCAGTGTCGATCCAGATGTCAAACCCTCCAGTAATGTTCACATCTTGATTGGCCGAAACGGGGTGGGTAAGACAACCCTGTTGAATGGCATGGTTGACTCCTTGGTCACGCCAAGTGAGGAGGTGTACGCCAAAGGCTGCTTTTTCAACAAGAACATGTGGAGCTTCAGGCGACCGCTGACCAATGATGACTTTGCAGGTGTGGTGTCGGTTTCGTTCAGCGCGTTCGATCCATTTGATCCCCCGCCGAACCAGGATGACCCCAATCAGGGGATGAGATATCGATATGTAGGCCTTAAGCACAAGGTGCTAGCCGCCGAGGGAGAGGATGTTTGGGGGTTGAAAACCAAGCCCCACCTCTGCACTGATTTGGCCGATAGTCTCAAAGTCTGCCTTAGCCTAAGCGCAAAGAGAGCACGGTGGATCAAAGCTATTCACAAGCTCGAATCTGATTTCAATTTCGAGGAAATGAACCTCATCCAGCTGATTGAGGTTTTTGACGCCGATGGATCAGAAACCAAGGCCGAGTTCGTCCGACGCAGCACTACCATGCTCGAAGGGATGAGCTCTGGCCACGCTATTGTTCTGCTGACCATTACCCAGCTCGTCGAAACCGTAGACGAGAAAACGCTGGTGTTGATTGATGAACCAGAAAGCCACCTGCACCCTCCTCTGCTTTCTGCTTTCACCCGGGCATTGTCCGATTTGCTCACGGCGCGAAACGCTGTAGCGATCATCGCCACCCACTCACCTGTAGTTCTGCAGGAAGTACCCAAGTCTTGTGTATCCATCATCAACAGGAGTGGCGAGACAGCGACTGTCGACCGCCCGGATGCCGAGACGTTTGCAGAGAATGTTGGCGTCTTGACTCGACACGTCTTTGGTCTGGAGGTGAGCAAATCGGGCTTCCATGAGCTCCTAGCCGCCGACGTTCGAACGGGTGCTTCCTATGAGCAGATTAGGGGGGATTACGCAGGTCAGATTGGCACCGAAGGCCAGGCACTCTTGAGATCCATGACCATCGCACGTGACAAGCAGTGGGAGTCTGACCTATGAGAGCCATCAGCGTCCCCGCTCAGGATCCGCAACTGGTCTACGACCTCTGTGTAAACAGCATTGCTGACGAGGATCTGAGAGCTCGCTTGCAAGCCATTACAGCAGAGGTGGTTGCCGCTGCAGTAGACTACCAGCAGAAAGGCCTTATCAATCAACTCTTCACGATCCCCGCTATCGACTGCGATAACGACGACATCGTGGTTGGCCAAGTAACCAAGAAGGAGCTGAAAGCTACCTACTCCTCTCACATGGTGGGTGACTCGAAACCCGCTAGGCGGGTGTACACCGACATACTCGGTAAAGCTCCGCGCAAAAAGTGCCCATTCTGTGGGTTCGGCCAGGCGAGCACTCTCGATCACTACCTGCCGAAAGCCAGATTCCCGATTCTGTCCGTCTTGCCGTGGAACCTCGTACCCGCCTGCAAGGACTGCAATACTGGCAAAAATGCAGCCACTGCGACTGCGCAAAACCAACAAACCCTCCATCCGTATTTGGAGCATCCGCGGATAGTTAGTGACCAGTGGCTACACGCGCGGGTGCTTACTGGAACCCCGCCCGTTCTCGAGTTTTTCGTGAGCCCCCCAGAGGATTGGGATCAGGTCGATAAGACCAGAGTGCTAGCGCATTTCAGGGACTACAAACTGGCTTCAAGGTTCTCAATCGAGGCCAGTAACGAACTCGCGAATCTTAAGGACACGCTCGACCTGGTCTGGTCGGACTCCGCCCTAGCCGGAGTACAAGATCACCTTCGGGTAATTGCGGCCGGAAAAAAGGCTGTCCATGTGAATGCTTGGGACACCGCCATGTACCAAGCGCTTCTCAGAAGTGAGTGGTACTGCGACGAGGGTTTCCGGGCATTCGAGTAAGTATTCCGTTTCACCTACTCCAACGATAAGATCTGCCAAGGACTGCATGTCCTTCACTCAGATGTCCCGTTGGTGCGGGTGCCACCGAATGGAAGGTTGCGATCAATGAAGGCACTGCGCATACCGCCGGCTTTTGCCCAAAGCAATTGAAGGCATGGTTGGCAACGAATAGAACTTCGCCCTTCTCCACGCCTATGATTTCAGCCGCTTATGTGTAGGTGGCTGCATGGGATTTGAGCGAGCTGGCTTCGGCTATACAGACACTGGTAAGCCTGAAGTTAGAGGGTATGGCAGGCGCTGGTTCGCATGAGGACTACCTGGCTCGGATCGCGAGCTGCAAATTGAGAAGGAGTACAAATGTGCTCCGCGAAGTGCTAATGGGTTCAAGGTTCTCTGGATTACGCCTGCGATCCATCCGCCTCACTCGATTCGCGCAAAGCAATGAGCTCAGCCTCTGCGGTGGTGAGTTTGTGTGCCAGAGCCACCTCCCTTAGCTTCGCGGCTGACAATTGCGAATGAGACTCACCAGCCTCTTTATTCTTTGCTTCCAACTGTTGAGCGAGCAGTTCCTTCGCACCTTCTGCACGCGCAGTAATAGCATTGGCAATGCTCAGCTCACCCCGCAGGGTTTCGACAGCCCCACGATGTTGCGAGGCTTCCCTGGCATGCTGGCGATTTTCGGCAATGAAGCGCTCGTTATCCCGGATCAATCGGGTGATCTCCTCCTGCTTGACCATGAGCGTCTGCTGAAGGACGGTCAGCTCCTGCTGCATTTGGTAGACCTGGGACTCGTGGCGGTTCAGATCCTGGTCACGCTGTTCCTTGATCGAAGCACGGTAGTGTTCGAGGGCCTCCCGGGCATGCGTATGCTTTTGCTCCAGAGACTGGATCTGCCCATCCTTCTCTTGAATCCGGACTTCGAAATCACTGTTGCTCTGGGTGAGCCTGACGTTGCGCGTGATCTCAGTCTGCAGTGTGGACTGAGTGGTTTTGAGCTCTTCAGTTTGAGTAGCCAAGATATGCCCTTGCGCGTCGAAACGGAGCTTGAGTTCATCGAGCTCGCTCTCAAATGCCTCGGCTCGGGAGATCAATAGCTTGCGCTCGTGCTCGAACTCCGCACGTGCCTCAAGAAAGGCCTGGCTTCCCTCCTCCTGGACTTGATCCAACAAGCTTTCGACGACCCCGCGCAGCGCGCCGCTCATGCGTTCACGAGGGTTCGCTTCTGATCCTACAGATTCCAGCTGCTTTAGATACCGAGCGATCGTGGTCTTTGAGCCCGTATTTCCAATCTCCACCCGCACTGCATCGATGCTGGGATACGCACCGCGCATTAGCAGGCTGTTCCGCGCCTTTTGCACCACCGCTAGGTTAACGCCGCCTCGCGCCATACGCCCTCCAGACTATTTCGTGTCATGTCACATGTCATGCAATTACATAATACGAAAATGCCCAACCTTGCTAGTAAGTTGCCGACAACTGGCAAGATATAATCGAGGGTTATGGCTTGTTAGGCCTTTGAGCAGGGGTAAAATGGCCTGAATGGTGGTACGGCTGGTCAACGAGCCACTGCAGGCTCGAAACGGGGAAATCGGGTGGTAGAAGTGGTGAGCAAGGCAGACAGGTACCTAGAGGCGAGCGTTCGTCAGAACACGTCGAAAAGCTATGCAGCCGCCCTCTCCCATTTCGAAGTGGCCTGGGGTGGATACCTACCCACCACCACAGAGTCAGTAATCCGCTACATCGCTGAGTACGCCGACCAGCTGGCACTGAGCACGCTGAAGCAACGCCTGGCTGCGCTCGCAAACTGGCACCAAAGCAACGGCTTCCCAGACCCTACCAAAGCCCCCAAGGTCAGGCAGTTGCTGAAAGGCATCCGGGCGGTACACCCCGTGCAGCAGAAGCAAGCAGCTCCTCTGGCGTTACTGCACCTCGAAAAAGCAGTGGCACACCTGGAGGATGAGGTTGCTCAGGCAAGAGCCGTCGGCAACATGGCCGCCCTTCTCAAGGCGACCCGTGACATCGCCTTGCTCACCATTGGCTTTTGGAGGGGATTCCGCGGAGACGAGTTGGCCAGGCTCACGATCGAAAACACGCATGCCGAGCGCTACGTCGGAATCAGGTTTTACTTGGGAGCTACCAAGGGAGATCGGCAGAACATAGGGCGCGAGTACAAAACCCCATCGTTGAGCAAGCTTTGTCCGGTAGAGGCCTACCTTAACTGGATTGAAACTGCCGGCCTTACACGCGGTAGTGTGTTCAGGGGCATTGATCGATGGGGTAACATCAGCGATAAGCCGCTTGTGGCCCACAGTCTGATTCCTCTCCTTCGCGACATCCTTGATAGGTGTGGGTTGCCTTCCGAGATCTACAGCGCCCATTCGATCCGGCGTGGGTTTGCGACCTGGGCAGCGAGTTCGGGTTGGGATATCAAGACGCTCATGGAGTACGTAGGGTGGAGCGATATGAAGTCAGCACTGCGCTATGTGGAGCCAGCACAGCAATTTGGTGGGTTGATCAGAAAGCTAGAAGGGTGAGTGCTGCAATGGTGATTGCTCAAGCGGGCTCGGCTCAGCAGGGCAGCACTCTCGCATCGACAGGGAAATCTTTTTCCTGGGAAATAGCTCAACACTCCATCAATCGGGCATACCGCAGTGTTACGTTCGCATGCTCCCGCATGATCGACTCTGCTCTAGCTCCATGACCTAAAGAGATTGCCTCCACTACGTCATGATGCTGCATGTGCGCAAAATTAAAGCGTCGATACTCCTGCTGCAGATGTTCTCGGTCGACAGATAATGCACTGACTGACGCAAATGGCATTTGCGAATTCCGGGCGAGGGCCATCGCAATAGCTTCATTGCCGCTCGCCTCAACGATCACGTGATGGAATCGCCTGTTGATGTCGTGGTACTCCGCAAGATCCTCTTCTGTGACATACCCCTTTTCGAACAGTCGGTCTCCCTGCTCAATGCACTGCACAAGTGTTGCCTTGAAATCTGGCAGAACCCCTCTCTCCGCTGCCTGCCGCGCTGCCAACCCCTCCAGCACACCTCGTACCTCTACAGCCCCAATCAAGTCGTCCATGGTCATAGGGCGCACGCTAAAGCCACGCACACCTTGACGCACTAGCAAGCCTTCCTGCTCCAACACCCTAAATGCCATCCGCACCGGCATGCGCGATACGCCTAGCAGCTCAGCGGTAGGGATTTCTAGCACCCTCTGTCCCGCGGCCAACTCACCGCCCATGATCATCTTTCTAAGTAAGCTCAATACTCGCTGCCCAGGCCCGCTCATGTGCTATCCACTGGATCCATTGGAGAAGATCCTGACTTTAAACAAGCTAGGGCCAGCATCCCACCTATCTTTGGATGAGTCACGGGGCGTGCCAGATGACATCTCGATGTACGGCCTGATGAATCGCCCTTCTGCTATCGAAAGATAGTGTTTTTACGCCTGTCATCCCTCCATCGTTGGATCCAGAGAACAACAACAGGAGCCCGATGATGTTTCCTAAAAATGCATGGTACGTAGCCTGCACCCCGGACGAGATTGCGGTAAAACCGCTGGGCCGGCGTATCTGTAACGAGAAGATCGTTTTTTATCGTGGCCCAGAGGGTCGTGTCGCCGCCCTGGAGGACTTCTGTCCGCACCGCGGCGCCCCGCTGTCCCTGGGAACGGTAGAAGATGGAAAGCTCGTTTGTGGTTACCACGGATTGGTGATGGGGTGCGACGGTAAGACAGAGTCTATGCCGAATCAGAGGGTGCAAGGCTTCCCGTGCATCAAGAGCTTCCCAGTTGAGGAACGCTATGGGTTCATTTGGGTATGGCCTGGCGACCCCGAAAAAGCCGACCCTGCGCTCATTCATCATCTTGAGTGGGCTGAAAGCCCCGACTGGGCATATGGTGGTGGCCTCTACCACATTGCCTGCGACTACCGCCTCATGATCGACAACCTCATGGATCTAACCCATGAGACCTACGTACACGCGTCCAGCATTGGTCAGAAAGAAATTGACGAGGCGCCTGTGCATACCCGCGTTGAGGGTGAGAAAGTCGTCACCAGCCGCTTCATGGAAGGTGTAATGGCTCCCCCGTTCTGGAGAGCAGCTTTGCGTGGTAACGGGTTGGCCGATGATGTGCCCGTCGATCGCTGGCAGATCTGCAGATTCTCCCCTCCAAGCCATGTCCTGATCGAGGTCGGTGTTGCGCATGCCGGCAAGGGTGGCTACGACGCAGATGCCACACATAAGGCTGGCAGCATCGTGGTCGACTTCATCACCCCCGAGACAGATACCTCGATCTGGTACTTCTGGGGAATGGCACGAAACTTCAAGCCTGGTGACGAAGAGCTGACCGAAACCATCCGTGTGGGACAAGGCAAAATTTTCTCCGAAGACCTGGAGATGCTTGAACAGCAGCAGCAGAACCTCCTCGCCTACCCTGAGCGAGCACTGCTCAAGCTGAACATCGACGCTGGAGGGGTACAATCTCGGCGAATCCTTGATCGCATCATAGCCGCTGAACGCGAACCTTCTGCTCTACTCATCAAAGGAGCAGCGTCATGATGAACGTGGTGATTTCGGCGATCCGCCTCGAGGCTGAAGACATCATCAGCATTGAGCTCGTCCCTGCTAACGGGGGGGCGATGCCGGTGTTCGATGCAGGATCGCATATCGACGTTCACCTCCCTCAAGGGATTATTCGTCAGTATTCCATTTGGAACCACCCTGATGAAACCCATCGTTACTGCGTCGGCGTCCTGAAGGATCCTTCATCCCGGGGCGGTTCCAGAGCAGTTCACGAACAGTTGCGTGTCGGACAAGTCATTCAGATCAGCGAGCCTCGCAATCTTTTCCCCCTGGACGTGAAGGCGAAACGCAGCGTGCTTTTTGCCGGAGGGATTGGCATTACTCCAATTCTGAGCATGGCTCAGAGACTGGCCGCCAATAACCAGGATTTCGAGATGCATTACTGCGCCCGAGCAGAAGAAAAAGCTGCTTTTGTGCGAAAGCTGAAGGGGCTTCCTTTCGCGGATCGTGTGCACTTTCACTTCGACTCTGGCGCTGCTGAGCAGAAGCTGAATGCCCCGGCGTTTTTTACCCAAGAGCCCAAGGACAGTCACATCTATGTGTGCGGCCCGACAGGCTTCATGGATTTCGTTCTGAATACGGCCAGGGAGCACGGTTGGCCGGAGGCACACCTTCACAAGGAATATTTTGCCGCCGCACCTACCTCCAGAAGCGACGACGGTACCTTTGAGGTTCAGATCCACAGTACAGGCCAGATCTTTCAAATACCCTCGGATCAGAGCGTCATCCAAGTCCTGGATGCTGCCGGCATTTGTATCCCCGTCTCCTGCGAGCAGGGAATCTGCGGAACATGTGTCACCAGAGTACTCGATGGGGAACCGGATCATCGGGACTACTTCCTCAGCCCAGAAGAAAGAGCCAAGAACGACCAGTTCACCCCGTGCTGCTCCCGGGCTAAATCAGCTTGCCTCGTCCTGGATTTATAAACAGCCGCACATAGCCAGAACTGACGCTTGCCAAACAACAAACCCCTTGACCTTGGTCAGGGGGTTTGTTGTTTACGCTGCAGAAAGCTGAGCTTCGACACCCGGATTTGTCATGAGCCCCTTGGGCAAGCGCAGATTGCACAAACGGCTGTACGCTAGGAACGGGCCCACACCGTCCAGGTAGCTCTCAGTGAAGGCGAACCCCCGCCCTAGAAAACGACGCTACGTCGACGTCTGTTGTCGCCCAGAGCTCCTTCCTATAGATACGGAACCATGAAGCTGGCTGGAGAGGCTGCTACAGCCCTTCTAGGCGCAGAGATTGATGCTACCGCCGCACTCGACAGTGCTTTGAAACGCGAGCCGCTGCACGCAATGGCCGGCGTTCTGGAGCCCAGTGTGAACGTGGCGATGCAAACCAGTCCCGAGCTGAAACTCAGCAGAGAGATATGGCAAGAGGTCGTGAGTGAGTGCGACGCAGCGAGGCTGGCTGAAGATCGTTATGGCAACAACCCTTCTGGTGGCTGAAGTGCGGTTAGAAAAAAGAGAGGCAGCAGTAGCTGCCTCTAAATGGGCCCCGCACGAGCCCGCACCAGTGGAGCACTAGCACTTAATTGGTCATCTACTCAGCAGCCTACAGCTCCACCTGCCGCTTTGCGCGCTGAAGATGTCAGATAAAACTTTTGGTTTACAACATCGCCCTTGCAACCAGGCTTGATTAGAAGTCGGTAGTCGAGCGAAGTTTTAAGTTGGCCTATCGAAGATTTGGCCAGCCCGTGAAGGCTGCAGGCAACCCGAGGCAGGGATAATGTGGGTTAAAACATGCAACACCCAATGAGGGAGGCGTCTTCTTGGGAGGGACTATACCAATAGATATGATTACGAACAGACCGAGGCAAACTAGCATAACGAACATTTTTTTTATTTTCATTTCACCGCTCCGCTAGGGGAATGACTTGATACCATTTCATCCTTCCCTGGGAGGTTTTTAACCTATCTTTAGAAAGGCTAGCGATGATTTGGTCATGATCATTAGTCAGCACTATCAATGTGGGGCCAAGACACCGCCCACGTGGGACTGGGTCTAGTGAGCTCGCCCCCTCCCTCACATCTCACCGCCTGACAGCTTGAAACGGCAGCAACTACCTTTTCCAAACCATCAGGCGCCAGGCTTGAGTGTGGTCAGGCGACCGTGAGGCCTCCGTCCACTGCGAGGATGTGCCCTGTCACGAAGGAGGCGCTATCCGAAGCCAGCCAAGCGATTGCCGAAGCGATCTCTGAGGATTCCGCGATTCTCCCCATCGGAACCATATTGGCGATCTCATCGAGCTGGATGTGGCCACCTACCATCCTCTCCAACAGGCCTGTGCGTACGGGGCCCGGGGCGATTGCATTGATCCGTATATTGTTCCTGCCATGCTCAACCGCAGAAGCCTTGGTCAGTCCCGCAATAGCGTGTTTGCTGGCGCTGTACATTGCGACGTTCGAGATGGCTCTCAGACTCGCA
The DNA here is from genome assembly GCF_009933855.1 of Pseudomonas sp. SG-MS2. NCBI lineage: Bacteria > Pseudomonadati > Pseudomonadota > Gammaproteobacteria > Pseudomonadales > Pseudomonadaceae > Pseudomonas > Pseudomonas sp. SG-MS2. Next base: position 14,959 of record NZ_MOMO01000126.1, read on the forward strand.
CTGGAGCCAGTGTTCACGATCACTCCGCCTCCTTGGGAGAGCATCTGCAGGATCTGATATTTCATTCCATGCCAGATGCCCTTGAGGTTGATGTCGATGATACGTTGGCAATCTTCATCCGAAAGCGCTTCCACGGGGCCAAAAGGCCCTTCGATACCGGCATTGTTGATGGCGATATCAATTCGCCCCCAGCACTCCGTCATTGCCTGAATCAACAACTTCACTGCCGACTCGTCTCGAACGTCAACCGCGTGGAAGGCGACGCTTCCAGAAAATTTGGCAACGATCTCCCGCCCCTGGTCTTCGTCTGGGCCTGCCACCATCACCTGAGCGCCAGAACTCGCAAACAGATCAGCTGTTGCAAGTCCGATCCCAGAGGTTCCGCCAATCACCAGGACTGTCTTGTCCGCGAAGTCGAACTTGAGATTACTCATGCCTTCTCCTTCTCGACGTGAAAGCATCGTTTCTCGGCGTCCTGCGTAGTGGCCGGTGCAGCGTTTTCAGCTTTCCTCCTTGAGTCAGGAAGAAGGAACGCGGCCAGGCTGGGCAGAAGAATCAGGGCGCCGAACATGTTGACCAAGAACATGAATGCCAGCAGCAAGCCCATGTCGGCTTGGAACTTGATCGGTGAAAACATCCAGGTCGCTACGCCAGCGGCCAGAGTCATCCCGGTGAGCATCACCACACGCCCAACAAACAACAGCGATCGGGAATATGCCTCGGACAGGCTGGCGCCGGCGCGCTGACAGGCTAACGTAACGCTGAGGATGTACAGCGCGTAGTCGATCCCAATGCCCACGCCCAACGCGGTGACCGGTAGGGTTGCCACCTTAAGTCCGATACCGAGCACCACCATCAGCGCCTCAGCCAGAATACTGGTCAGCAAAAGCGGTAGTACGGCAACCAGCACAGCTCGCCAGGAGCGGAACGCGAGTAGGCTCAACAAGACAACAGCGGTGTACACACCGAACAGCATCAGGTAGTTGTTGTGCTTGACCACCTGGTTGGTAGCAGCTTCGATACCGGCAGTACCGGCAGCCAGGAGGAATTTCACGTCATCGGTGTTGTGCTCTTGCGCAAAGCTTTCAATTTCTGAAACGACGCCTTGGAGGGTGGCCGCTCGATGGTCAGCCAGGTAAACGTACAAAGAAAGCAGATTGCAGTCTTCATTGAACAGGCCTCTAGGTGCCTGAGTCACAATGGAGTTCAACACACGTTGATTAGGTACGATCTCTGCCCATTTGAAACTTCCCTCGTTGAATGCCGAGCCCAGCTGTTTGGCGAGATCGGCAAACGAGTTGCTAAGCACAACCCCCGGTTGCTGCTCCAACCGTTGCTGCAGCGCGCGCATCTTTACCAAGGTCGCATAGTCTGCACACTTATCCGGGGGTGTGGTGATCATGACGGCCAGGAGATCACTGCTGGTTGCGTAATGCTTGGTGAGATAATCGTTGTCACGGTTGTAAGTAGAGTCAGCACGGAGCTCAGGGGCGCCGGCATCCAGGTCGCCGATCTGAAGGCGCGTTGAAATCGCTGCACCACCGACGCCTAACCCAATGGCGATCACGATGGCCAAGGCCGCCCAGCGGCGTTGAGTAAAGAGATCAAGAAAACTCCAGAATCCGCTCGGTGCCCCCAGCGCAGCCTTTTCCTGAGCGAGCGCGCGGGCAGCCGCCTGGTTGTTCACTCCGGTATAGGTCAACAGAATGGGCAGCAAGATGAGGTTGGTAAAGATTAGGATCGCCACCCCAATGCTCGCAGTGATTGCCAGTTGGCGAATCGCCTCAATGTTCACCAGCATAAGCACTGCGAAACCCACTGCGTCGCACACCAGCGCAGTGAAGCCGGCCATGAATAGACGACGGAATGTGTTGCGGGCTGCGTTCACTCGGTGCATTCCGCGGCCAATGTCCTGCATCACGCCATTCATTTTCTGGGCGCCGTGGCTCATGCCGATGGCGAAAATGAGGAATGGCACCAGGATTGAATAGGGATCAAGGCGGAATCCGATCATGGGCAGTAATCCGAGCTGCCACACCACCGCGACCAGAGAGCAAGCCACCACAATGGCCGTGCTGCGCAGGCATCGGGTAAACCAGAAAACCATGGCCGTGGCGATGACCACTGCTATGCCGAAGAAGATAAGGATTTGTAGGAGCCCATCAATGAGGTCGCCCATGACCTTGGCGAAACCAACAATATGGATGGTGATTCCGTCTTTCTGGTACTTGGCGCGAATGGTCTCCAGGCGTTTTGAGAGCATTCCGTAATCGAGTGCCTGATCGGCTTGCGCGTCGTAGTCCAGAAGGGGCACCACAATTGCGCTCGAACGGAAGTCCGAGGCCACCAAGCGCCCGACAATTCCAGATCTCATGATGTTGGTCTGAAGCTCTTCGATGCTCGCCTTGGAGCCATCGAACGAGTCCGGCATGACAGGGCCTCCGTCAATGCCCTCTTCAGTTACCGCCATCCAACGAACACCACGCGTCCAAAGCGATTGGACATAAGAACGTTCGACACCGGGCAGCAAAATCAACTCATCGTTGACCTTCTGCAGGGTGCTCAAGAATTCCGGGTCAAGTACATTGCCATTTTCAGTGGCTACGATTACCCGAAGGCTGTTGCCAAGGCCCTTTAGGTCGTCCTCGTGGGACAGGTAGTTTTGAATGTACGGATGATCATTTGGGATCACTGCTTTGAAGCTGGCATTCAGCTCCAGGTGCCTCGCTTGGAAACCCAGGAACAGCGTTACCAGCAGACACATGAGTACGATCAGGCCGCGGTGGCTGAACAGGACTCGCTCCAGTACGGTGCCGGCCGCAGGATCGAACGGCACATTCGCGTTTTGAATTTCAACTTTCATTGTGCAGACTCCACTGCCGACAGACTCAGGGTCTGCACCCCACTTGGGCCTACCAGTAACAACTGGTTGGTACCGATCTCGATTGCTTCCGCTGCCGGAGCAAGTTGCTGGTCAATGGCCTGAAACTTATTGGACAGCTTGTCACCCATGACGATCTGACCGTTCTCCGCAAACAGTAGGATGCGCCCGTCGTTCAACACCAAGCCGCTTTGAATGGAGGCGGATGTGCTGGTATCGATTTGCTGCCAACTTTGCCCGTGATCCAGTGAGCGCACTGCGTTGCCGCGTAGCCCGAACGCAATAGCAGCATTGTCATTCATGACCACGCCAAAGAGCGTGCCTGCATACGGCTGTTCAACAGGCTGGTAAGACCCATTTTCGAGGCTGCGAAGCAGCATGCCCTGCTCCCCCACCACCCACGCTATGCCGTCGCGTGAAGCGTTACCGTAGTAATGAAGCGACCCTGGGTTGAAGTCTTTTGCTTGCAACGGCAGCCAGGTTTTACCGCCATCGGGACTGCTCAACGCAAGGCCGAATGCACCGAAGATGGTGATCCGTTTTGCATCGTCCACCTGCATCGTCAGAAATGGCTTATCCGGGCCATCCTGCACCAGGAAATCAGCCTGACTGAGAGCTTTTGCTGCATCAGGGTCTTGATCGCCTTTTTCAGCAACAACGCGCTGAGCTTGATCCAGGAACAAGCTCGCAGCCTTTACACCATCGAGTTGTACCTCCCAGTTGGAGCCACCGTCACTCGTATGCAAGACCACGCCTAGATGACCGATTGCCCAGCCTTCCTTGGGAGTTACAAAGCGTACTTGGGTCAGCAGAACATTCACTGGGACGTTCGCCTGGTGCCAGGTCTTGGCGCCATCGTCGGACAGAATCACACGCCCGTTTTCACCGACAGCTACCAGGCGATCACCCGCTCTGACTACACTGAGCAGATAACTTTTTTCTGGATGAATGACCACAACACTTGGCTGCTTGAGTACTTCGGGGACTGGAAGCACTTCTGCGTGGCCCAGTTGAGCAGCACCACTCAGCATGAACGCCGCCGCGATTCGTCCAACTTTCTTATTAAACATACCATTCACCGATGTAAAAGCGATCGCGAAGCAGCGGCGTAGAACGCCGCTGCTCTCTCATTCAAGCAACTTAGCGAAGAGCGTCCTGAGTGAGTGCTTCAGCGGTGAAGTAAGAGCGGGGGCGCGGTTCAACCGGTGTGTAATTCTTGATATACCCAGCAATCGTGTAGGCACGTTGCTGGAAATCCAGGCTTTGATAAGGAAGAGTGATCACACCTGGCAGGTCATAACTGACCGCGGTGTAGCCAATACCACCACGCCACAGCTTGCCCTGGGCATCGTAAAGGTCGGACGCGACGATGGCCCAGCTATCCTCATCCATGAAGAGCTTGCGCTTTGGTGCCGCGTTGCGCTTGCCGGATTTCAGGGTGCCTTCCACCTCCCAGACACGGTGCAGCTCCCAACGAACTACGGACGGATCAATGAATTTCCCACCCAACGTTTTTTCAGGGTCTGCAGCGAGCAGTGCGTTCGTGTTATAGGGAATGTACATCTCACGCTTGGTTACCAGCTTCCAGTCGTATTGCTCAGGCGAGCCGAAGAAGCCATACGCTTCGTCAAACTGGGCCAGGCCGGAGACGTAGAAGTTTGGGGTGTCAAACTGAACGTTTGGAAGCTTGCGTACTCGACGCTGACCAGGCATGTACTGCCAGGAACCAGGTTGGCGGGCTTCATAGTCGTTCGGGAACAGGCCAACCAGCGCCTCGCCGGCGCTACGCCCGGGAGCAGTGGTCTTCGCTCGGTGCCACCACCACCAGCCATCGAAGTCTTTTTCACCGCCCGGTAAGGAGTAACGGAAGAATTCATTGATGTCGATGACGGACGTCAGTGAGCGACGTCCACTGCCATCGACCATGTAAAGACGGTACAGGGTATCAACCGCAGTCCCTTTCCAGGACAACAGGTGGTTCCACAACACCTCACTGCCGGTTTTCGGAATCGGGAATGGAGTGCCGCCGTAGGCGTTCTCGATAGCCAGGCCATCTTTGGCTGACGTGGCATTTACAGCATTCTTTGCCGCATAGTCGTAGAACCACTGCGGAGCTGACGCGGTACGGTGTGTGTCGTACACATCAAGGCGGTAGTCCGGGTAGTTCTTGAGCATGTAGTACACGCTCTCGGAGAGCTTCGCCTTGTATTCATCAGCGTTAGCAGCGGTGATTTGGAACTTGGCCTTTTCATCAGGGAATGGGATGGGCGAAAACGATCCTGGTTGGTGCCCAGCTGGTTTCTGCTGGAAGCCGCCTGTCCACTTGGGGATGGTGCCGTCAGCATTGCCTGCCACCTCTGCGCCAACAGGCGTCAACGTGGTGCCCAATTGCTTAGCTTGCTCGGCGCTAACAGCTGCGTACGCACTGCTTGCCATACAAAGCGGGAATAGCAGCAGCAAAGCCATCTTATTCTTGTTCATGCGTATGGTTCTCTTGTTGTTATTGCAGAGGCTAGTTCCGGCGGCGTATCGGGTTCGGCAGCGCAGTGAGTGCGAAGCCGAGGGCTCGATTGGCCTTTCCATTCCACACTACGAACGCCTCAGTGCCATCCTCTTGCACACTCAGGACATCGCCATGCGGGATCAGGCGCCTGCCGTTTTCGGCCTTCGGACAGACCGATGACTTAACCTATTTCTGCTGTCGCATGTACACACCTATCGAAAGATAGAGTCACTATCTAACTAAGCGGCCGAGGACGGGATCACTATCTTTCGGCAGGAGCGGCGCAGGGGGCCGGAGGCGGACAATGAGCATCGGGATTGAAGACTGCTTACCACGCAATACCGATAAGAAGTGCCTATCCAGAAACCCTGATGAGCGAAGAGATTGCTGACCTCACCTGCGACGTCATCGAGTAGATGTCGACTGCATCCTCAGCGCTCCCTTGCAAGGCAATGACTCATGGGGAATCCAAGCTCGCTTGCATCCGATATGACGTCGTGATGGCAACCGGAGCGCCTGCCCCTGGCCAAGCAGGTGCAGACGCCGCAAACCTCGCCGGTGAATGACCTCCATCCTGATCGATGTACGTCGAGGTCTGCCCTCCCCTTAGTGCCCCTCTTGCCGTGGCCGTTTAGCTTTGAAACCGCTTGACCCACCGCTGAAGTTCGATACTGAGATTCCTGACCTCCTCACTGTAGTGCCCACTTTCGCTCGCACTTGCAACGCCTGCCTCAGCTTCGTCCCGGACACGCAAGACACTGCGACTGACCTGCTCCGCGACATGGCTTTGCTGGACTGCCGCGGTTGCTATCTGATCACTCATCTCGCCAATGAGCGACGCTGACTTGGTAATCGCTTGCAGTGCGGTATCGGCAAGGCCCGCTTGATCAACGGCCTGGCGCGCTTGACCAAGGCAAACTTCACTCTGGGAAAGTGCGTGGCGGATAAGAGCCTGAAGCGAGTCAATCGTGGCGGATATCTCCAAGGTTGCGCCTTGGCTTCGCTTTGCCAGAGCGCGCACTTCATCCGCGACCACTGCGAACCCCCTACCCTGTTCGCCCGCCCGAGCAGCCTCGATCGCGGCATTTAGCGCGAGCAAATTGGTTTGTTCTGCTACAGAGCGGATGACCTCAAGAATGCTTCCAATCCGATCACTCTCCTTAGTCAGATCAATCATGCTCGTCCTTGTTGCTGTCACGCCATCTGCAAGCCTGTTAATGCGCTCGACCGCATCGGCGACTAGCTCGGCGCCTGATCTGGCTTGCTCCTCAGCTTGTCGTGCGGCATGCGATGCTCGCTGAGTATGCCCTGCTACTTCATTGACGCTTGCTGCCATCTGCACCATCGCCGAGGCACTTTGCTCAGCCTCTTCCGTTTGGCGACGGGCAGTCACACCTGCTTGAGAGCTCACGCCGTAGAACTCGGTCGCGACGTTACCCAACTGCTCGACCACTTGGACTACCCGCTCCACCATCCCCCGCAGTCCTAGTGTCATGCACTGCATAGAGGCCAGTAGTTGACCCGGTTCATCCTTCCTACGGTCATCAAATTCTGCCCGCAGATCACCATCAGCGATGGCGCGTAAGGCGCTTACCGATCGATGAAGCGGACTCACAATCTGACGACGCAGCACCATGGAAGAGCAAATGGCGACAATGACGAGCAAGAGAGAGCTCAGTCCCAGTAGTGCTAGCACTCGACGACTGACCTCAAGCATCTCCTCCCCTTGAGCAATGTAAGCGAATTCCCCTTTTTCGATGAGCCTCCTGGCTTGTTGCTCCAGCGCCTCAACCTCTGCCAGGCTGGCAGCTTCTACTTCTTGCTTCTGCCTGATGCGCTCAAAAAGACCTTGGTAGTCCGCAGCTGCGCGTCGCATTTCATCCAGCGCAGGCACCTGGGCACTGTCCGGATGCTTTTCAATCAGCGCGCTTAGCTTATTTTGCACCGCATCCAGCAACTCATTCGCCGTTCGAGCGGACTCCAGCACACCATCGATGCGATAGCTTTGCTGCGCGACCTCAGCTTTCAGCAGTAAAATCTGACTCTCAGATACCCCTGTCATCAAGTCCCCACGCTCGAAGAGCGAGAAGATCCCATAAAACCCTGTAGCAGCGACACCTAACGCCAATGCCGCAGTAATTCCAAAACCATAGGACAATTTCTTGCTCACCGAAATATTATCGAGTGACTTCCACATTTGGACTCCTTAGTCGACAGCAACTAACCCTGAGCAGCAACTCTCGTTCAGGCTTAAAAATTAAGTCATGCCTATTAATTGCTGGCCGAAATGTGCAACAGGCACCAAGCCTTCTAGCGAAAACTGACGGAGAGCTCCAGTATTCGCTGAAAGGTATAAGTGCTTGTAAATTTGATAACGACGCCCGACGGCATTTCAAATTAAAATGTCGGCGGGGCCTAGCAGGAAAGTTATTTAGTGCGGAGGCAATGGATGGACGACCTCATCCACCCATTACCACCAGGGAGTGTTTTACATCACCCATTGCCCGGATCAGGGCATCGGGCGCTAGGCCTCCCCGACCGCATAAGCGTTTGCTCTACTTACTGGCAGCAGGAGGTAACTGGAGGCCTAAGCAAACACAGCGACTCCCAAGAAGTAGTAAAGACCTAATATATGCGTCGTATGGATTTTACGAAAAGACTCCTGGCATTACATCATGCGCACATACAAATCAGAATGTATGGGTCAGGGAGGCCATCACAAAATCTCGCCCACTATAGTAGTTATTGTCTTCGCTGCCGAAGAAGTGCGTGACATTGAGGCCAAGCTTCCAGTCCTGCTGGTAAATGCCGACGATCCCGATGTTGACATCGCCACCTTCATCAGATCCGTAATTGTTGAAGGCAGCACTGATGGGCGACCGGCCTTTGATGTTGTAACCAACACCAATCGGAACCTGGATATCCAAACCTGGCATAATTTGGTAGTAGTCAAAGGTCGCCAGTCCTCGAACGCCGTAAGCAGTGTCATCTAACGTATCGTCACGTTGTTCGTTGTTTTTGGTGACTTTCGTCAGGTGATGTCCGGCCAGTTCGCCGGCGAGCGTATATCCGTCCCACAAAGCCCCAGCATTACCCACATAGATGGCGTTGATTTGTGCATGAACGGTGTCGCCGGTAACGTCCGGATCGAGGACATCAGCGGCGGCGCGCAGGGAGCCATCTTTGCGATACGACACCTCACCACCAATGTTCAGTTGACCAATGGTAGTGTTTGCACTGATACCGTAGAGCTTCACCCTTTCTTGATAGCGCAGGTGGTAACTACCAATGGAACCGGTGACAGGGTCGAAACCGCCCGACGGACTAACCACAACCTGGGGAGTTTTCTCATCGTATTGGATGGCATACAAGCCAAGATCGAGGTTTAAGGACTCCGGACGCCAGCGCAACGAGACGCCAAATTGAGGGGCGTCGGGTTCATCGTCGCTTCCACGATAGAAGTAAGCACCAGGCCCCGCGATAATCCGCTCCCCGCCCTCGTCAAGAATATCGGCTGAGGACAGGAAGCTGCCGGCTGGAGGAATGCGAGTTTTTTCCCACTGGAACTGATAGAACCCCTCTACTGTCCAGCCGCCCTCGAACATGGCGCTCATCGACAGCTGCTTGGTCGGCAGGAACAACTCTTGAGCCTTAGTGTTTGGAACACTCAAAGCCTTGTAAGCATCGACCGGCGCCATTGCTGCTGCGATGCCGTTGTCGGTGAAGAACAGGCTCTCCCCCCACAGAAGGGTATGCTGGCCAAGTCGAACGCTTACCGGTACATCGAAGGGACTGAACTGCCCGGAGACGAACGCGTTCATGAGTTCAATCTTGCTGCCTGCCCACTTTCGGGTTTGATCGGTGAATTCGTTGTTCGAAACCGAGTATGGGTTGAAGGTGCCAGGCGAGTCGTTGTCATTGTGCCGGTTGTAAACGTCGTCATACCAGGCTGCAGCGCTGAGAGACAAACCGAAATTCTGGTACCGCATGTTCAGTTCGGTCAGCCAGTCAAAGCGGTTCATCATCAGAGAACCACGTTCAAAATTGTGCTCTGGGTCATCCGTGTTGGCATTCGCAAGATTGGTATCACTGGGCTTGCTGATGCGCGAGCCAAGCGAATACTTCATCGTGTTATCCCAACTACCTTTGAGGTCGCCACTCTCAAACTCAACCGCCAAAGCAGTGCCACTGGTTGCCAGGAACATCGCGCCCACCAAGGCCGATAGAGTCAACGGCGGGTTCTGCGCAAGGCCAGCGGGCAGAGTCATTTTCTTCATTATTGTTGTTCTCCGGTTGTTGTGTGTCTACGCAGAGACCCGGCAAAGGCGCCCCAGCAGTCATGACGAACGAATCAGACACTGATCCTTACGATGCAAACTAGAGTCGGTACCAAACAGGAGCACCTATCCAAAGATAGAGAGATAGGTACCGCTTTCTTCAGCGAGGTCTGGCAGGCCAAACGTGCAAAATGAAGCACCCTTTTTTCCTTCCCTTTTACGGCTCGCGCTGCTCATGCAGACGCCGCCAACGCTTTGAGCTAGCGCGCCATCCACTGAAGGTTTGAGAAGCGAGCATGCCCGGCATTCGTCTGAGTGCCGGGCAGATGGGAGTCAGAGAGCAGTGGCGATGAGCTTAGGCTTGTGCCGCAGCGAACTGAACAACGGCATCCCCTTTGGCGTCTTGTTCAGCCTTCAGCATCCGCTCCAGGATCCATCGGAACTGGCCTAGCGCGGTATCGGAGGTCGTTGGAACGAGCACGGCATCAGGCGCCAGATTCATCGAACGTTGCTGCGCTTCGATGATCTCTCGATCCTCTCTGAATGCCATTTCTGCAATGGCAATCATGCCGTCAGCCAACTGAGTGCTGCCGCTTTTCAGCCGCGGCGCCCAGGAGTAGCAATAGCGCGAACGCTGCGCACTCATCGGCGTAATGGACTGATTTGTCACATCTCGTGTTATTGGCTCGATACCTACGGGAGGTTCGCCGTTGAAACGTTCAGAGGTGCCCGCAGGATAGCCCTCGGAATACATGACCATTACGCCAGGAATGTAGAAGTCATAGTACATCCACATGTCCAGGGCTTCTGAATCAGTTTCAGCCTTGATGTGATTTGGTACCGGCTGATTGGGTAACCAACGCTCTACCCTCACACTGCGCTCCATCCGGGTAACCTTTGGGCGAGTCAAAGCCCAGTCTTCACCCACACCGAAGCTATCTGGATGCACGTAGGTCAGATGCGAAAAGTCCAGCAGGTTGTCATGCACCAACTGGTAATTGGCATCGTAGTCCATGAAGCCGTGCCGGAAGATCCAGTTTGGGTCATCCAAGGCTACCGTAGGTGGAATAAGATCCGGATCTGCTTCGGCCTCTTCACCCAGCCACACCCAAATCCAGCTATTGCGCTCGATCACGGCAAAGCTGCGTACGCGGGCTTGCGGAGGGATGCGATCTTGCCCAGGAATTTCTACGCACTTGCCGGTCTCGTCAAACCGCAGCCCATGATAGAGACAGCGCAGGTGATCACCTTCACGGCGCCCGATCGAGAGAGGCGCGGCGCGGTGGCAGCAGCGGTCTTGAAGCGCTGCGAGCGAACCATCTGCCTTGCGGTAAATCACGATGGGCTCGTTGGCGATCTGGCAGGGAAACAACTCCTGCCCCTTCAAAACATCGCTCCAGCCTGCAACGTACCAGCAATTACGGATAAACATGACTCACCTCATAGGCGTTGTTGTTTTTGTGGCATTGATCGCCAGCATTCAAAGTACGCGGAGGGAATGATCGCAACCACGCCGATTTGTGCTAAAAATCGGCTGTATCTATCACACGGAGCAGAAAATGGATCTGTTGGGCGAAGTGCTTTTGTCGCTAAAAATTGGCGCGAACTCGGTCGGCATCTTCCACTGCGGAGCGCCTTGGGGGATGGATGTCCCTGCCATGACTCAAGCCAACGCATACATGTTCTGCGCGATCGATACACCGTTCTGGCTCATGCTGGAAAACAAACCGCCACAGCTCCTTGAGCCAGGAGATGCCGCGCTTATCCTGCACGGCCCTCGATATTCGTTTGCTTCGACTCCAAACGCGCCCTGCGTAGCACTCGAAACGTATTGGGAGCTAAAGCAACTCCCATGGCTCACTGCGGGCTCCAGGCAAAACACTCCACTACATGGACTGACCCTGGGAATGGCGCCACACACCGATCGCGTTCTGACCATGGGCATCCTCATCGGTGGCGCCACCGACAATCATCTGCTGCGGGCCCTCCCAGACGTGATCACGTTGAAACGTAGTGCCAGGGGGCAGTTTCCATGGATTCCATCGCTGCTGGAGTTTCTGGCCGCCGAACAGAGCGCAAACACGCCTGGCTACACAGCCACGGCCTCGCACCTGGCCGAACTGATTTTTACCAGTCTGGTTCGTGCGTACGTGCTGAATACGCCCGCCGGAAGCAGCAGCTGGCTTAGCGGAATCAATGACCCCCGAATCAGCCGGGCACTCGCAGCAATCCATAGCAAGCCAGAACACCCTTGGACACTGGAGCGCTTGGCTGATCAGGCAGGAATGTCTCGGTTCAGCTTCAGCCGGTTGTTTTCAAAGCGTACCGGGCAAACACCGATCGAGTACCTGATCGAGCGCCGGATGCAACTGGCAGCTGAACTCGTACTTGAGGGGCGAAGCAGCGTGGCCCGAATTGCCGAAGCCGTAGGCTATCAGTCGGAACGAGCATTCAGAGGACTCTTCATCCGCCATTTCGGCATGCCGCCTCGTGAGTACGCCAAACACCACTCAGATAGGCGCTGAGCGGCGATACTCTGCGACTATCTTTGGGTAGGTGTTGCAGCTGCGCGCTTAAGTAAACATCCCGATGAAAGTGATCCAGGACGGATCCCGTCAATAACATCATCGGAGCGCGCCGTAATGCCTGATCATTTCTCCCATGCCTACCGCTCATTGGTGAATCACAAATGAAGCGGCGTAGCGTACTCAAAGCAGGTCTCGCAACAAGCCTCCTTCCCCTGCTTGGTTTGGGTGGGGTCGCGAAAGCATTCGATCTGAAATCCAGCATTCAGCTGAAAGCCATCCTTTCTGACCGCCGCTTTCCAATGAGCAGTGCTTTCGGAGCCCGGGCGGCCGCCATGGGTATCCCACACCTAGCTACGAATGGAGATATCACGGCCATCTGGCTTAAGCACCTCGATCCACTATGGCGAGAAGGCAAAGCATCGATCATGGGCCTGACCACCCAAGATCAGCTCTTCTGCCTGGAACGCCTCGCGTGGGATCGCGGCATGAAAGTCCTCATGCGCGTCGAGCATCGGGATATGGGCCGGGGTGAAATCACCCACATCATCGACGCTCCGGCCCTGCTAACTGCGCAGTCAACGCTCGCGCTTCAACACGAAAACCTATGGCCGAGTGAGCTCGCCAGCCTTCTGGGCTCCTGCTCACCGTCGCAGTGCATCGGCCATCGCTCCAGTAGAGAAGTCACCAGCAAAGGGAGGCTGGGTGAGCACCTCGTTTCCTGGGTAATCGTCCCAGCAAGCCAAGTCTCCTAAGCGCCTTCCACTCCTTTACAAACATAAAAATAAGTAGCCAGGAGAACTCCAATGCTACCCCCCGGTATCGATTCCGCAACATTCCAGAAAGCTCTGAGCGCGTTCGCCAACGTGGTCGGAAAAGAATGGGTTTTTACCAGCGATGAAGACCTGAAGCTCTATCGCGATGCATATTCGCCCTACATGGGTGAAGCCGAAGAACGATTAGCATCAGCTGCCGTTGCCCCAGATACCTCCGAGCAAGTTCAAGAAATTGCTCGGATAGCAAATCAGTACAGCATTCCGCTCTACACCATTTCTACCGGCAAGAACCTCGGCTACGGCGGCTCGGCTCCAACCTACAGCGGTAGCGTCGTACTCGACCTCAAACGCATGAATCGCATCATCGAGGTCAACGAAAAACAGGCCTATTGCATTGTCGAGCCAGGTGTCAGCTATTTCGACATGTACCGCTACCTGCAGGAAAAGAAGAGCAAGCTGTGGCTTGACGTACCAGATCCGGGCTGGGGAAGCATGGTTGGTAACGCCATGGATCGGGGTGCGGGGTACACCGCGGCACAGTTTCGCAATCATTTCGATGCGCATTGCGGCATGGAGGTGGTGCTAGCCAACGGTGAGGTGATGCGTACCGGAATGGGTGCCATGCCCAAATCCAAAACCTGGGCAATGTATAAAACCGGTTTTGGCCCGGCAATCGACGGGATCTTCAGCCAATCGAATTTCGGGATTGTAACCAAAATGGGGTTCTGGTTGATGCCCGAGCCAGAGGCCTTCCTAAAAGGCCACATCCATCTCTCTCAGTACAGCGACATGGTTCCGCTGGTTGAGTTGATGACGGAGTTGGAGAACTCGAAGATCTTCACTGGCTATCCAGACATCAACAGCCCTGCCATGGGTACTCCTAGCCTCGCCGGCCTTCACGAGTTCCTCGCACACGGCCCAAAAGAGCAGGATCCCGAGTTCATGGCACTGCTAGGCCGAGGCGCCAAGCCGGAGGAGTACGAGGCCTACGCCAAGAAAAAGGGCATCCCCTTCTGGACGTGTGCCCTCACGTTTTATGGCCCAGAAAAAGTCATTCGCGCCCAGTGGGAATACGCTCAGGAGCGCTTCAAAAAGGCATTTCCTGACGCCAAGTTTGCTGAGCACGAGTTCTATAAACTCCCGCTCACACCTGAGCAAGCAGAAAAGGTCGAATACCCAGCGCAATTTGGCATCCCAAATTTGCGGACATTCGCCATCGGGGCCCGCTCGAACTGGAACCCAGCGCCGCCTACACATGGGCATGCTTGGTTTTCCCCTGTCATTCCTCGTGACGGTGCAGAAGTTCTCAAGATCAACGAAGTGCTGGGTACAGAGGCTCGTCGATTAGGCATTCCATTGATCTTCGCTATGATCGTGCCCGTCCCTTCATGGGAGCGAAGCTTCACGTTCATCATCCCGTTGTTCATCAGCGAGGATCCAGCACAGAACAAAAGAAGCCGAGAGGTGTTCAGACACCTGATCAAGGTGGCCGCTGACAATGGCTGGGGGGAGTACCGCACTGCTCCGACATTCCAGGCAGATGTGATGGATACCTATTCCTTCGGTGACCATGCCCTGCTGCGCTTCCATGAGTCGATTAAGGATGCTGTAGATCCCAAAGGGATTCTTTCACCAGGGCGTTATGGCATCTGGCCGAAACATCTTCGAGATAAGCATCGGTACAAAGGAGGCGACTCCGTATGAGGCTCCTAGTCGTTCTCACGAGCTCCTTGCTCGCCGCCGCCCAGTGCTTCGCCGCAGAAGGTAATCCGGATCTCGGCAAGCAGGTTTACGAAAAGTGGTGCTCTGCATGCCACGCACCTGGTGATGCCTATCCTGGAACCTTGGCCCTGAGAGCTAAATACAAGGGAGCCCTGCCTGAGGCTCTGGAGCAACGCTCCGATCTGACGCCGGACATGGTCAAGTACTTCGTGCGCAACGGGGTCACCATCATGCCGTTCTTCCGCAAGACTGAGATTTCCGATGTGGAGCTCAATGCGATCGCGGACTACCTAACCAAACAAGGAACAAAGCAGTGATCACCATCGGAGATATCAAGTTGCCCCGCATTCTTTTAGCTTCCCTGTTGGTAATGAGCTCCCCGGTTTTCGCACAGCAATGCGAGACAACCGTAGCTTCGACCGACCAAATGACCTACCTGCAGAAAGAGGTTTCCGTCAGCCGTAGCTGCAAGCAGTTCACCGTAACGCTTCAGCACACTGGACGAATGCCAGCCGCGGCAATGGGGCACAACTGGGTCTTGAGTAAAACCAGTGACGTTCAGGCGATCGCCACTGACGGTATCGCTGCTGGTAGCGCAAAAAGCTACCTGAGGGAGGATGACAGTCGAGTGGTTGCCCACACGAAAGTGATTGGAGGGGGTGAAAGCACCAGCGTCACCTTCAACGTAAGTGAACTGTCGCCTGCCGAAAGTTACACCTATTTCTGTTCATTCCCTGGCCACTCGGCCTTGATGAAGGGGCAGCTAAAGCTGGTGGACTGACATGGAGAAAATGGTCTTCCAGCTTGCGGTCATCGACGGCCCAATCGTAGTGCGGCAAGAGCCAGAGACAGGTGATCTCGTGATTGAATTTGAAAGCACTCATCGCGCAGCAGCCAATAAACGATTTCAAGTGCGGCTCAAGCCTGGTGCAGCAGACCAACTCTCCAGCGCTCTGGAGGCTGCCCTCCCTATCCATAGATAGGTGTAGGGCAGCTCCCCTAGCAGCACTCTCTGACCATCCAATATCACAATCATAAAAAGAAGGTATCTATGAGCACGCTTCCGAGTGGGGATCGCCGTGTCGATTTTTCGGGCTGGCAACGCCAGTACTACCAGATCGACGGCGCGGTCGTTGCTGTTCACCAAGCAGGTGAAGGTACCCCAGTGATGTACCTGCATGGCGGAGGTACATGGCATGGCCTCGGCTTTGCGTCGGGCCTGATGGATCGGCACAAAGTCTATCTGCCACATCACCCAGGTTTCGGTCTGTCTGAGGATAACGCAAGCATCAACTCTGTTTCGGATTGCGTCGACCATTACGCCAAGCTGCTCGACACACTGGGTCTAGAGCGCGTGCACCTTATCGGTAGTTCATTAGGTGGACGCATCGCTGCAGAGTTTGCGGCTCGTTACCCAGACCGTGTCACCAAGCTCGTTCTCGCCGCACCGGCGGGCCTCACCGTCCCAGAGCACCCACTGCCTGATCTCTCGGCCATCCCGCCCCAAGATTTCCCTTCCTACCTCGTAAACGACATGCAAGTTCTTCTGCCATTTCTTCCAAATGGGCCAGACGAAGAGTTCATGAGCATGCGAGCCAGAGAGGGTGGCGCTGTTATGCGACTGCTAAGTCAGAGCGGGCTGGATAACCCCAATATGGCGGAGCAGCTTCAACATATCGACGCCCCCACCTTGATTATCTGGGGTCGTCTAGACCGAATGCTTCCGGTTGGCCAAGCCGCGTCTTGGAAAAACAACATCTTCGGAGCTCAAGTGAAAGTTGTTGAGGACGCCGGTCACCTGCCACTTGATGAATCCGCAGAAGCGCGCCAAGCCCTCCTGGAATTCTTGGGCTGAAGCAGTGATGCGATAAGCCAGAGCACTATCTTTCGGCAGGTGCTGCTGGGTGACTCAATCGCAAAACTCACCTGAAACCGCCCAACATCCTGGAGCTTCAATGCAACCTTTTGTTTACAACGCCCTGCCAAGTCGTGTGATTTTCGGCTCCGGCACCATCGTGCAGCTTGCTGACGAGATCAAAGCCCTGGGTGCTTCCCGCGCCTTGGTTCTTACAACCAAGCATCAACAGCGCGATGGTGAGCGCCTTTGTGAGCAACTGGGAAGCTTGGCTGTAGGGCTCTACGCAAACGCGACCATGCACACTCCAGTCGACGTGACAAATGATGCCTTGGAGTATGTTGCTCGCACCAGAGCTGACTGCGTAGTTGCGCTGGGTGGTGGCTCAACCATTGGCCTTGGTAAGGCAATTGCACTTCATACCGACCTGCCGCAGGTCGTCATCCCGACCACCTATGCAGGCTCGGAAGCCACCCCGATCATTGGCCAAACAGAGAACGGCCTGAAAACAACCCAGCGCACGCTGAAGGTGCTGCCAGAAGTTGTGCTCTACGACGTCGACCTGACCCTCACGCTTCCCCCTGAAATCACCGTGACAAGCGGGCTGAATGCCATTGCTCATGCAGTTGAAGCGCTCTACTCCAAAGATGCAAATCCGCTGATCTCGCAACTGGCCGAACAAGGTATTGCGTCCTTGGCGAGTGCGTTGCCCCGTATCCAAAAGAATCCAGAAGACCTGGAAGCCCGCTCCGATGCGCTGTTCGGAGCATGGGCATGCGGCGTATGCCTGGGCGCGGTGGGGATGTCGATCCATCACAAGCTCTGCCACACCCTGGGTGGCACCTTCAATCTCCCCCACGCCGAAACCCACAGCATCGTCCTCCCGCACGCCACCGCCTACAACTCCGCGGCCGCCCCGGATGCAATGGCACGCATCTGTCGGGCATTGGGAGGTGTGAGTGATGCGGCAGCAGGCCTGTATGACCTGGCTGTGAGCCTTGGAGCTCCGACCCAACTGAAAGATATCGGTTTGCGCGAGCAAGACCTGGCGCAGGCCGTCGAAATTGCCTGTTCCTCTCCGTATTGGAATCCGAGGCCGATTGAGGCGGACGGCATTAAACAACTGCTTGCTAACGCGTTTCTCGGCCGCCGCCCTTAACAGGCGTTTGTTGACCCAACGCCCCTGGAGATAACCATGGAACTTAATCCGCACATTCTTCGCCATCACCACATCACGCTGAACGTGGGTGGTGCGCAGGAAGATTACGACTTTCACACCAAAGTCCTTGGCCTGAAAAGCGTCAAGAAAACTGGCTTGTACGACGGCTCAGAGCCGATCTACCACTTCTACTACGGCAACGATATCGGCGAGGAAAGCACGCTGATCACTTGCTTCCCAATGCGGCAATCCGGTCGAAAAGCGCGCCGCGGAAGCGGCCAGGTGAAGACCTTGGCGCTTTCGGTTCCGGAGTCGTCCCTGACGTTCTGGGCACGGCACCTGGCCAGCCACGGGTTCACCCCCATTCTGGTGGAGCGGTTCGGTGAGCGACTGCTGCATTTCACGCACCCGTGTGGCATCGAGTACGAGCTCGTCGGTATCAAAGACGACAACCGCAAACCGTACTCCAATGGTGTCATCCCATCGGAGTTCGGCATCCGAGGTACTCATGGCATCACTGTATCTGTGCGCGACATGGAGAACTCCGCTGAATTCATGCATTACGGCTGGACAGGCAAACTGCTCGACACCGACGGAGGGTTCTCCCGTTATCAGGTGGGTAATGGTGGCTCGGGCACCATCATCGATTTCCAGCTGGAGCCCAACTTGCCTCAAGGTTCCTGGGCATATGGCGAAGGCACAGTGCACCACTGCGCCTTCGAGGTCGCCGACCTCGATGTGCAACGCAGCGTGAAGCTTCATCTCGAAGGCATGGGTTACACCGACGTTTCCGACCGGAAAGACCGTGGTTACTTCGACTCCGTATACGTGCGTACTCCAGGTGGGGCGTTGTTCGAGGCTGCTGTATCTAAGCCTGAAGGCTTCCTTGTAGACGAACCGTTCGAGGATCTGGGCAAAACCATTCAGATCCCTCCGCAGTTAGGTGCTCGCGCCCAAGAGATTGCCGCCTACCTTGAACCCCTGAAGTACTGAGGTGGTTCATGACCACTAACCCCCACCTATCTAAATCTATCCACTTCCTCGGGCCTCAGCCTGGGGAAGTAGGCGTAGCCACAGTGTTGATTCACGGTCGACACCAATCACCTGCGGACATGTTTGCGGTGGCTCAACGCATTGGCCTCGACGAAATGCCTTATCTGGCACTGGAGGCGGCAGACAACACCTGGTACCCAAACCGGTTCATGGCACCTGTTGAGGAAAACAGCCCATGGCTGGATTTCGCCCTAGACAGCATCACCACTGCCCTCACCACGCTTGAGCAGATGTCCGTCAAGCGGGAAAAGCTCGTACTCCTGGGGTTCTCTCAAGGCGCATGCCTGGCGTGTGAGTACGTGTACCGCAATCCAGGCACCTACGGTGGATTGATCTCGCTCACTGGAGGGCTCATCGGCCCAAGGGGGATGACATGGTCAACCGGAGCTGACCTGGGGGAAACCCCGATCGTTATGACCAACGGGGACGAGGATGAGTGGGTTCCTTTGGAGCGCACAAAAGAAACTCTCCAAGTCTTCACCCAGATGGGAGGCCGCGGTCGGTTAAGCATTTTCCCGAAGCGACCGCACGAAGTGAGCGATGTGGAGATCAATCTCGCGCGCTCTCTTCTCCAGCGCTTACTCACATCCCAAAACACCATTGCCTGAATGGCACCTCACCGGAGAACGCAGTTCGATGTCCACTCCTAAGTTCGGATTTATTGGCCTTGGAACCATGGGAGAGCCAATGGCTCGTCGCCTGGTTCAGGCAGGTTACGCGCTCACTGTTTTTGATCTGAATGAAGCGGCTGTCGATCGCCTACAGGCACTGGGAGCTACCCATGCGGCTGATCCGAAAACCGTCGCTGACAATGCTGAAATCGTATTTGCCAGCCTCCCGACGCCGGACATCGTCCAGAAGGTTGCGCTGGGCGATGCCGGGGTAATACACGGCGATAAGGTTCGCGTTTTCGTCGACTTGTCCACCACCGGGCCACGCACTGCCAAAGCGGTGGCCACAGGACTTCAATCCAAGAATGTTGTAGCCGTAGACTGTCCGGTCAGTGGCGGCGCAGCAGGTGCGGAGAAAGGCACCCTCGCACTGATGGTGGCTTGCCCGAGTGCCACCTATGAGGAGCTGCTTCCGATTCTGAAGTGCATCGGAAAGCCGCTGTTCTGTGGAGAGGCGCCAGGGCTCGGCCAGACCATGAAACTGGTCAACAACCTGGTATCCGTAACCGCACTGGCAGTTTCCTGCGAAGCTCTTGTAATGGGCGTGAAGGCGGGGCTCGACCCGCAAGTCATGCTTGACGTGTTCAACGCCGGCAGTGCGCGTAACAGCGCTACCGCAGATAAGCTGCCGCGCGCCGTGTTGCCGCGCACCTTCGATTTCGGATTTACCACTGCGCTGTCATTGAAAGATACCCGTCTCTGCCTCGACGAGGCTGAGGCTATGGGTGTTCCTATGCCAGTTGGAAGCAGCGTTCGCCAGGTGCTCAACATGACTCGCGCAGCCTTTGGAGATAACGCTGACTTCACCCGCATCACCTGCCTGATCGAGCAATGGGCCGGCGTCGAAGTTCCAACCCGTCCTCATAACCCCAACTGAAATTAGGATCTCGCAATGAGCAATGATCTCTTTGATAAAGGCTTTGCCAACCGAAAAGCAGTACTCGGTGCCGCGCATGTCGAAAAGTCCTGGTCGGCTGCAGATGACTTCAATCGCCCGATGCAGGCACTCGTCACTGAGTACTGCTGGGGCGCTGTATGGGGCGATGACACCCTACCCTTCAAAACACGCAGCATCATCAACCTGTCCGCCCTGACGGCCATGAACCAGCATCACGAGCTAGGTGTTCATGTGAAGGGAGCTCTGACCAATGGCGTTACCAAGGAAGAAATCCGCGCCGTGCTGATGCAAGCCGCAATTTACTGCGGAGTACCCGCAGCCCTCGCTGCATTCCGAGTGGCTAGCGAGGCAATAAAAGCCTGGGAAGCAGAGCACGCCTGATCTGAGGCCACTGATCAATGATCAGTGGCCTAAACGCAATTTGGAGGCACCATGAACGCACTACCCGAGTACCAGGTATTCGCGATTCGATATGCCTATGTGGATCGTGTGCGTCGAGAAAACTTCATCGATACCCACGACGCCCATGATCTGCCCATGCCAATGGACTATTTCATCTGGCTGATTCGTCGCGAAGAGCAAGTTTTCCTTGTTGATACCGGTTTCAATCAAGCTGCTGCAGACGCGCGTGGTCGTCGTCTGCTCCGCTGCCCAATACGCGCACTGGAAGCGCTGGGGTTGAGTACAGCGGATGTCACCGAGGTGATCATCACCCACATGCATTATGACCACGCCGGAAACGTGGATCTGCTCCCGCAAGCCCGATTCCACCTGCAAGAGTCGGAAATGCGATTCGCCACCGGGCGATACATGCTGTATCGCCCGCTACGTCAGTCATTCAACGTGGAGGATGTGGTCAACCTCGTTCGAGGCGTTCATCAACAGAGGGTGGTGTTCCACGAGGGGGATGTCGAGTTGACCCCAGGCATTGAACTACTCCACATCGGTGGCCATACGATGGGCCTGCAGGCCGTGCGAGTGCATACCGCAAGAGGGTGGGTCGTGCTTGCCTCTGATGCCAGCCACTATTACTCAAACATGGAAGAAGACTGCCCATTCCCAGTCGTCTTGGACGTGGGTGCCATGCTGGATGGCTATCGAAAGCTCCTTGCAAGGGCCAGCTCCCCGGATCATATAGTGCCTGGCCATGACCCTCGTGTGCGTGAAATCTACCCGTATCATGGCGATCCTGACGATGACATTGTCGCACTTCATCTGCCCCCGAATCGCGACGTAGACAAATAGCCCGCTGATAAGAGATAACGAGCTATACGCCCCTTTGAAGGGCTTAAAGTAACAAGAGGTCGAAAAATCGACCCTAGCCGCGGAGAACCGCTCCATGCGCACAAGCATGAATAGCCTGTTCCAGACCCAGCATGCCCCGCTGCAATTGTCTTTGATTGCCTCCAAGCTCTGCCCGTTCACTGCCTGCAACAGCTTGGTGCCGTTTCCTCGGCTCCTCAAGCGCATGATGGAATCATCCACAATTCCAATGGCTCTGGTGCAAGCGCCCCCAGGCTACGGAAAGACCGGATTGCTTAAGCAGTATTATCAACAGCTTAAACAAGATGGTGCGAGAACGGCTTGGCTGTCACTCGAAGACGGAGACGGAGATCTGCCCCACTTCAGTGCCTACCTCAAGGCAACGCTGGAGCTCGTTGGCCAGCCGATACCCGTCAATGGCCTTCTGACTCGTGTTGGGGAGACCAGTCTCAGCAAAGCGCTCACAGCCCTTCTGGAGCTGCTTCAGGGAGACCAATCGCCGATTTACCTGTTTATCGACGATGTCCATCATCTTGCTGGGAGCGATGCTGTTCGTTGTTTGTCCATGCTGATCGAGCGCGCCCCTCCACACTTGCACTTCGTCCTCAGTTTCAGAGGAGAGCCCTGTCTCTCCGTAGCTCGACAGCGGATGCAAGGATTGGTATCCGACATCAACGTACGCGAGCTCCGCTTGGGGCATGAGGAGGCGCTGTGCCTTCTCAATCATCTTGGAGTCGAGTCTGTTCCCGAAGAGCAATTGAGGCAGCTCCAAAACCGTCTTGAAGGCTGGGCTGGGGGACTGGTCTTGGTCGCGCTCTTGCTGCGCCATGATCCTGATCAGGTTTACAACTTGGCCAACTTCTCAGGTGAGAGACGCCAGTTTTCAGAGTTTTTTCTGCAGGACGTTTTGTCTCGTCAACCCCAGGATATTCGGGAGTTTTTACTCCACACCTCCATTTTGGATCGGCTCGATGCAGATGTCTGCAACGCCCTCACTGGCCGGTTGGACAGTCAAGCACGGCTGCGGGACTGTGAGAGTCGGGGGTTGTTCTTGATGGCGATGGATGAGGAGCAAAAGAGCTATCGATACCATCCCCTCTTCGCTGAGTTTCTTAAGCGCGAACTCCGTCAGACCAATGAGAAGCTCATGCTTCAACTTCACATGGTCGCCAGCGAACTCTTGATACAAACAGGTGACTACGTGGGGGCTTTCAACCAGGCCTTTGCCACGAAAGATTATCTTCGTGCAGCCGAGATTATCGACACCTACAACGTTGAAATTTTTTCGTCGTACGTAAATGCCTGGGCGCTTGTAGATAGGCTTCCGGAAGATATCGCCATGCGATTTCCTGCAATCATCCTCAGTCAAATTTGGCAGTTGGAGGTGCGCTGGCAGTTCGAAACGTGCCGTACATTGCTCGAAAAAGCTCGCCTACGCCTCAACCAAATTGAGCGAGACCACCTCCTCCCGCGAGAGCGTATTCAAACGCTGCGCAATGAGTGGCTACACCGTGAGCTGATGCTAGGCATGATGGGCGATGACCCTTCTACTATCCAATCTCAAGCACAGTACCTGCAGGCAAATTATTCGGATGCAGCACCGTTGGTGAAGGGCAGCTTTTATACTGCCGAGCTCTATGCTCGTCGGGAGCACTACCAACTCGATGAGGTTGAGCGTTTGAATACTCTGAGTATGGAATGCCTCAATCGTCTTCCGCATGAAGCCGCCCACGTGTTCCACAATGCGGTTCTCGCACCAGCAAGGCTGCTGGCAGGACGCACGCATGCAGCCATCCAAGCTCTGACTATAGCGTTGCGCTCAGCCGTCAACATCTCCGGACATGGTTCGCCGTTGCCCGCGATGCTTGCCGTTCATTTGGCAAAGGTGCATTACGAACGTGATGAGCTTCAGCAGGCTCGTGTATTGCTTGAACAGTACCTTCACCAGGCCACCTACATTGGCTTTGTCGACCAAGCCATCGCAGGTTGGTTGACTTGCGCTCGCATTTCAATGTTCGATGGCGATAAGGCTAACGCCTTCCGCATGCTCGACGAGGCAGATGTCTTTGCCAATGAGCACGGTTTCGAACGGCTCCGACTTTTCAGCTTGGCGGAGCGTATGAAGTGGCTCTTACGCCAAGGCGAAGTAGATGAGGTTATTCGGCTTGGACGTAAAAACAAACTCAGAGGGCCGGCAAGCGACGTTGCACCGCAGAAGGGGGTGAGTACTCGTGATGAGGCCCGAGCATTGTGCTGGGTCAGGGTCGCCCAAGCTGAGGATCGGCTACCAGAGGCGTTGAACCTTGCCAAGCTCTGGCATCGTCACCTTGAAGCCGCCAATGCAATTCGTAGTGCGCTGCGCTGGAGCGTCATCATTGCTCATCTTGCGCTGCTGACTGGGGATCAACGAGCTGCACAACGAGCACTGCGTCGGGCCTTGTTCCAAGCGGCTCCTTGCGGGTTCATTCGCGTATTCCTTGATGAGGGTGAGTGGTTGGTACGCTTGCTGCGTGATCAACTCCAGGCGGCAAAGCTTGATGGAGAGCCTGTGGATGCGTTTGCCAGCGACCTGTTGGAACGTGCGGGTGGTGAGATCCCAACCTCCCAGGCGCAGGCCGCCGTCTCCCCCGAGCAAGGGAGTGCCATTTTCGGCGCCTTGAACAGTCGTGAGCTAGATATCCTGGAGATGGTCAGCATCGGGATGCTTAACCGTGAAATAGGGATCAAACTGGGCATGACAGAAGGCTCCATCAAATGGTACCTCCAGCAGATCTACGACAAAATCGGAGTTCGGCGGCGTTCCCAGGCTGCTGAACGGGCCCGTCAGCTCGGCATCCTTCGATAAGTGAAGCTGCAAGCCAGGCTTGCAGCTTTTAACCTTCCTCTACGCTATCCATGGATAGGTGCTTGGTCTGATTGCTTGTCGCATCGTGAACTTATCGATTCGATAAAAACAAGAGGAACCAAGCATGTCCACGGCTTACGACGTTGTAGCCATCGGCTCCGGCCACAATGGCCTGGTAGCCGCTGCATATCTCGCAGCAGCCGGCAAAAAAGTCCTGGTGCTCGAACGTAACGCCTGGTTTGGCGGTGGCGTGGTCACCCGTGAACTCACGGTGCCGGGGTTCAAACATGACCAACACAGCGTTGGCCATATCTTCATCCAGGCGAACCCGCTGATTCGCAACGATGAGCTGGGTCTCATCAGCAAGTACGGCTTGAAGTACATCTACCCTGAAGTTCCTCTGATCTCGGTGTTCGATGACGGCACTACGTTGAGCTTGTACCGCGATCGTCAGCGTAACTACCAGGAACTGGCGAAATTCTCCCAGAAGGATGCTGAGGCCTACCTCAAGTTTTCGGAGATTGCAGCTCACTACCTGCCGATGCTGATCGGTACCCTCTACTCTGCCCCTGTGCCAATGGGTGCGCAGTTCGCCATGATGGATCAGAGCCCGGAAGGCCGGGAGATGTTTGCCACCATGATGAAGAGCAGTTGGGAGATCATCACCGACTGGTTCGAGCACGAGAAGGTACGCCTGCACTTCGCGCGCATGGTAGGCGAGAACCTGGCAAGCCCCGAAGAGCTTGGCTCGGGCATCAGCTTGTTTATGTTCCTGGCCTTCATGGAAAAGTACGGTATCGGCATTCCGGTAGGTGGCAGCGGCGCACTCACCGCTGCGCTGATTCGCTGCATTGAAGACCACGGTGGAGAGATCATCTCCGAAGTGGACGTATCGGTTATTGAAACCAAATCTGGGCGTGCTACTGCAGTTCAGACCCATGACGGTCGTCGCTACGAAGCTCGGGATGCTGTGATTGGCGGTATCCACCCTCACCTTTTGCGTGGTTATTTGCAGGATGCAGGGGTCGCACCTCATGTATTTGAGCGTGCCGAGCGAACCACGACATCGCCTTGTGCCTGCATCACCATTCATGCGTCGCTGCACGAAAAGCTGCGTTTCAAAGCGGGTGAACATGTCGACCAGGCAGCCTTCATCGAACTCCTCCCAGTCAGTGAGTCCCGCTTCCGTCGTTCATTCGACGATGTTCGCTATGGAGAGCTCCCGAAAGACCCCCTGCTCGCTCTCGCGTCTCCGACCAATCTCGACCCAAGTCGCGCTCCCGCAGGGAAGGCCACCATGCACGCCTGGGCGTACGTACCCTTTGAAGTCGGAAATCATCCTGCCGAGTATTGGGACGAGATCAAGGAAGCTTATGCAAGCCAGCTAGTCGAGCGTATGTCGCCCTATTTCCACAACCTCACCAACGATTTGATCATCGGCCGCCATGTCGACACGCCACTCGATATGCAGCGCACTTCCCCTAGCTTCCAGCGCGGCGATCTGCATGGCATTGCCGGGCACCAGCACCAGTTCGGCTCTCACCGTCCAACTCCAGAATTGGGGCGCAACACGGTACCTGGAGTGGAGCGACTTTACCTCGTTGGCCCATTCCAGCACCCGGGCGGCGGTGTTTTCGGGGCCGGCCGTGCAGCCGCTATGCGCGTGTTTGACGACCTCAAGATGAACTTCAGCAAATTCAATAAGGCCTGACGCAATGAAACTTTATTCCCCCGATGGCAGCGAACTAATGAAGATCGAAGCCCTGGAGCGCGATGGTAATCGCCTGGTTTTGAAAGGCACCGCTTTCGGCGCTATGCCAATTTCTGCCCAGCTTCGCCCTGAAGAGTTGCGTGGCGGTTTTCGGCTGTTGAGCACGAAGCTGGCCCTTTTCCTGATCAGCATGCTGGTAAGGCGCTAGGGGATCCTCATGAAAACTTCACCGAACCGGCTGCTCGCTCTGGAGTACCTGGCCCGTATCGAGGCTGGCAATCTATCGGCAGCCCTGGAGCTTGCAAGCGACGATGCGGTCTTTTGGCTGCCTAACACCGGAGACATGGATAAAGCGGCATTCTCAAACTTTCTCGGGGCCGTCCTGCCTGTCATCCATACCATGAAATTCACGGTTCGCGGCGTGACGGAGGAAGGTGAACGTGTTGCCGTCGAAGTAGATGGCCGTGCTGAGCTGAGCAACAAGCGGATCTACGCCAACCACTACCACTTCCTTTTCATTATCAGAGATGGGTTGCTGCAACAGGTGAAAGAGTTCACCGACACCGCACCAGCCGCAGAAGCTTTCAGGCCCTGAGCCAAATCGCCAGGATAAAACAACAAGAGGAATTCTCGATGGCTGCTGGTAAACGCATCATCATTGTGGGGGCCGGGCCTGCCGGTCTTGTAACTGCATTTGGGCTGGCTCAACGGGGCGCTCAGGTGACCGTCATTGATCGTGAAGCCACGGTAATCGACTCGCCAAGAGCGATGGTCTACCTCCCCTCGACGGTTAAAGCCCTGGATAAGATCGGACTGCTGGAAACCGCCAAAAAACTGGGGCCGGAGAGCTATGAGTACCAATGCTACTTCGCGCAGTCAGGCAACGTGGGGCGCATGGATCAGCGTTTGGTTGAAGACCTTACGCCCTACCACTACATTCTGCATTTTGGGCAGGACGAGCTTGCCCATATGATCCTGCAGCGATTCCTGGCGATTCCGGGTAGCGAAATCCAGTGGGGAACCACCCTGGAAGGCATTGAGCAGAATGACCATGGCGTCGTTGCACGCGTCAGTGACAAAGATGGCCAGCGCATGATTGAAGCCGATTGGCTGATCGGCGCTGATGGTGCACGCAGCACGGTTCGAAAGCTGATGGGCGCAAGTTTTGATGGCTTCACTTGGCCAGACACCTTCATGGCCACCAACATCTTCTTCGACTTCAGCAAGCACGGCTATGCGGCGTCGAACATGATTTCAGACCCGGTTAATTGGGCTGTGATCGCAAGGGTCAATAGCGATAACCTGTGGCGTGTAGCGTATGGCGAAGATAGCGATGCAACGGATGAAGAACGTCTCGCCCGTGTAGACCAGCGGCTTCGTTATTGGCTCCCTGAAGGAGCTGAGTACCGCCTGGAGCGAGCGAACTCTTACCGTGTTCACCAACGAGCTGCATCCACCTTCCGTAATGGTCGAGTGCTGCTCGCCGGCGATGCTGCACATGCAACCAACCCTATCGGCGGCATGGGCTTCACCTCGGGTGTCCAGGATGCGGTCACACTCATTGATTGCTTTGAGAAGCTCTTCAACGGCCAGGCCGATGATGATGTGCTCGATTGGTACGCCTATGAGCGCCGCCGTATCTTCCTGGAAGTGGCGAACCCGACGGCGATCGAATTCAAGCGCAGAACTCAAGAATCCGATCCCGACAAGCGAGCTGAGGACGAGCGCAATTTCCTCTTCATGACCAACAAACCCGACATTCTGCGTGGTGCGTTGATGTCGATTTTCGGCCTGGAAAGTCGGGCATATCAACCCGACTGGAAAGAAACGCTGGTCAGGCAGGATGCGGAGCGAAGTGAAGCAGATAAACAAAAAGAGTTAGTCGGCGGCACTACCAGCACGCTCCGTCAGACCAGCGAGATCGAATGACCTTCTAGGCAACGACTTGGTTGGGCAGAGTCACCTTCCTTTAGACCTATTCAAATCCCGGCCCGCGGCCGGGTTTTTTGTTTCTAGGAATTCGGTATTTTGCATTCAAACCATTAAGGCTCAGTCGAGTGCACCGCTATCCATCGATAGGTGCCTGTACTCTACCTCTTCGGCATGTTGGGGCAGCAAACAATACGAGCATTCTTATGATTTTCGACATGTGCAGTTGGTTTGCAGCAGCCCACTTTATGCCAAACAGGAGGACGCAGATGAGCGTTTTTACGCACGTGACCGTCGGTACCAATGACTTAGAAAAAGCCCGGTTTTTTTACGACGATGTCCTGGGTCAGTTGGGGTTGAAGCGCATTGCAGACCTTGAGGAGAACGGTTCGATCTGGGGGCAGAATGCCCCATCGTTTTTTGTGCTGAAACCTGCCAATGGCGCTCCAGCCACGGTCGGCAATGGTGTCACTGTTAGCTTCGAAGCTCCAAGCCGATCCGCAGTCGATGCTTTCCACGCCGCAGCTCTGAATGCCGGAGCCAAGGATGAGGGGGCACCTGGCCCTCGTGGTTGGGCGGACAACGCCTATGCCGCCTACGCACGCGATCTAGATGGCAACAAACTGGCAGTCTACTGCTTCCAGCCTGCCTAAACGGTTCTCGGGGCGCCAGACAGCTTATGAGCGCATCCTCTCTGTTGGTTGAGCCCTACCCCTTTGCATCTACACCCTTTGGCACCGTACGGGGCCTAATAACAAGAGGTATCGGTATGTCTGGTAATCGTGGCGTGGTTTATCTTGGCGCTGGGAAAGTTGAAGTCCAAAAAATCGACTACCCCAAAATGCAAGATCCGCGCGGCAAGAAGATTGAGCATGGTGTCATTTTGAAGGTCGTCTCTACAAACATCTGCGGCTCTGATCAACACATGGTGCGGGGTCGAACTTCAGCTCAGGTGGGCCTCGTGCTGGGGCATGAAATCACCGGCGAGGTGATTGAAAAGGGACGCGATGTCGAACACCTGAAAATTGGTGACCTGGTATCGGTTCCGTTCAACGTCGCATGCGGACGCTGCCGGTCGTGCAAGGAGCAACACACCGGTGTCTGCTTGACCGTCAACCCCGCACGGGCCGGTGGTGCTTATGGATACGTGGACATGGGGGACTGGACAGGTGGCCAGGCCGAGTACGTCATGGTGCCGTACGCGGACTTCAACCTGCTCAAGCTGCCTGACCGTGACAAAGCGATGGAGAAGATCCGAGACCTCACCTGCCTTTCCGACATCCTTCCCACTGGCTATCACGGTGCTGTCACCGCCGGCGTTGGCCCAGGAAGCACTGTCTATGTTGCCGGCGCCGGCCCGGTAGGACTCGCGGCGGCCGCCTCTGCACGCTTGCTGGGCGCCGCGGTAGTTATCGTGGGTGACGTCAACCCAGTGCGTTTGGCCCATGCGAAAGCCGTCGGATTCGAGATCGCCGACCTGTCTCTGGACACCCCGCTGCATGAGCAGATCGCAGCGCTGCTGGGCGAGCCGGAAGTGGATTGCGCGGTCGATGCTGTCGGTTTCGAGGCACGTGGCCATGGCCATGCGGGCGTCAAGCAGGAGGCTCCAGCTACGGTACTCAACTCTCTGATGCAGGTCACTCGGGTAGCGGGCAAGATCGGCATCCCTGGTCTGTACGTTACCGAAGACCCAGGCGCAGTTGATGCCGCCGCCAAAATTGGCAGCTTGAGTATCCGCTTCGGTCTCGGCTGGGCGAAGTCGCACAGCTTCCACACCGGACAAACCCCAGTGATGAAGTACAACCGTCAACTGATGCAGGCCATCATGTGGGATCGACTGAACATCGCCGAAATCGTAGGCGTTCAGGTCATCAGCCTGGATGATGCGCCGAAAGGGTATGGCGAGTTCGACGCGGGGGTGCCGAAGAAATTCGTCATCGATCCGCACAAAATGCTCGTTGGCTGACCCCTGCCCCTTACTCGTTGACAATGAAAAATCCCGGGCTTGCCCGGGATTTTTTGTTCCTGCCCCAACGATTCATACGCCACCAGGTGTAACGACTTTAGATAACCGGGGGCGCGATGTACGCCGCCCCTGGCTAGCCGGTTTACTTGGCGTAAGGGACGTCTATTGCTGCAGGGGCGCGCCTACCCAGGATCATATCGGCGGCCTTCTCAGCAATCATGACTACCGCGGCGTTGGTGTTGCCAGCGATCAGTGTCGGGAACACCGAAGCATCGACAACCCTCAGCCCGCGGATGCCCCGAACCTTGAGCTGAGGATCCACCACAGTCGTTTCTGGATCACTGCCCATCCGGCATGTGCAGCCTGGGTGGTGCACGGTCACAGTCGTTCGGCGAATGTAGTCGTCCAACGCCGAGTCCTGCTGCACCTCCGTCCCAGGAAGAATTTCCCTGGCTTTGTAGCGATCAAAGGACGACTGACCGAGAATTCTCCGCGCCAGGGTTAACCCGTGCCGTACCACAGCAAGGTCGTCCTTATGTGCATAGAACTCCGGATCGATGAGAGGCTTCGTTGCTGGATTAGCGTCTGCCAAGCGCACTCGCCCGTAACTTTTCGGGCGGGCTGCGATGGAGAGCACGCCATATCCATGGCCAATGGGCAGCAGCGTTGGCTTAGGCCCGCGGTGTGCAGGCATAAACACCAGCTGCAGGTCAGGGCGATCGAGTTCTGGGGAGGTACGCAAGAACCCCGTCGCTTCGAAGACATTGCCACCGATCGGGCCACGACGCCAAAGCATATATTCGGCCACGTTGCCGATGTTACGGAGCATCGAACGGGCCGATACGCCATACGACGTGTAGTCCTTGTCTGTGTACATCTGCACTGCAGCACTGGGGTGGTCTCGCAACCCAACGCCCACGCTCGGGAGATGATGCTGCACAGGAATGCCATGACGTACCAGTTCTGCCGTGTCACCTACACCTGAGCGAAGCAGCACCGCAGGTGAGCCGTATGCACCTGCGGAGAGGATCACTTCCAGACGAGCGCGAACGTTGCGAGGCTCGCCTTTGACCAAGAAGCTGACGCCGACCGCCTGGCCATTGTCGAGCAAGACTTTGTCCACCAAGGCATCGGTAATGACGGTCAGATTCTTACGCTGCAGCGCTGGACGTAGGAAGGCGGTCGACATCGACTCACGACGACCTTTACGAATCGTCGCCTGGCGCAACCCCAGCCCCTCAGGATTCGCGGCATTGAAGTCATCGCATTGTGGCAGTCCCATTTCGCCGCTGGCTTCAAGGAAGCTGTGTACCAATTTGTTAGGGCGTGGCGGGCTGGAAACCCGCATTTCGCCCTTGTCACCGTGATATGGGGAGTTCGCGAACGCCGGGTTGTCTTCTGAGCGAATGAAGTAAGGGAGTACCTCGCGATAGCTCCACCCAGTCGCGCCCTCATTCTCAGCCCAGTCGTCAAAGTCAGCCGGATGGCCACGGAAATAGACCATGCCATTAACTGAGCTTGAGCCACCCAAAACCCTACCCCGCGGGATTGGGAATGGACGAGATCCTAGCCCGAGTTGAGGCGTGCTTTCATACCCCCAGCTGAACTGCGGCTTGCTCAATGCCGCAGCCACGCCAGTGGGTATGGTCAGTACCCAGTGATCGTCTTTTGGGCCGGCCTCAATAAGCGCCACGGTGTTGCGACCATCAGCCGACAGGCGATTGGCCAAGACACAGCCAGCCGATCCACCGCCGACGATCACATAGTCAAAGATGTCGTTCATGGGCTCAGCTCACACTACGGCCGAAACGGCGAGATCAGACAGACGCTGGAAGCGCTGGATGTTGGCGGCTTGAGTCATGACACCTGCAGTAAGGCAGCTGAACACCAGATCCAAGGTCGGATCGATCCAGAACATCGTGGTGCCTGCACCGTAGTTACCGAACGTCTCCCTGGACGTGAGCGTCCCGAACTGGTGATGCACGATTTTCTCGCCCCGTACGCTGAAGCCCAACCCGATGTATGCAGGTGGTGGAGTAAGCCAACCAGCGCGGAGCGCGACAGCACGATAAAGCTCGTTGTAAAGATCGCCAGTATGGTTGCGACGTGCGACCTCGATCATGCGGGGAGAGAGGATTCGAGCGCCATCGAGTTCACCACCCCGACGAAGCATCTCTGCAAACCGCCACATGTCACGCGTCGTCGACACAGCGCCTACATGAGGAGCCTCGCAGACCTCCTCTTCAAACAAGCTGAACGGCCCAGGCTGCGTGCGCCCAAGGCATTTGATCGGAATGACGCCACGCATGTCGGGGACGATCTTGCGCGCCCGCAGGTCTGGACGAACACCCATGTGGGTGTCATGCATCCCGAGTGGTTCGAAAAGGTCTTCGCGGATCAAATCACTGAAGCTACGACCCTTAGGATCAGTACGACGCAGCATTTCGCCAATCAATACTTGGTTAGCAACAGGTGAGTAGTCGCAACGTTCGCCGGGCGGAACGCTCCCATGAACGTTTTCGCAGACTGCCTGCACCAGCTCGTCCAGGCGATCCTGGTACATGTCTGCTTTAGGAATCCATACCCCAGGCATCCCGGTCGTGTGGGTAAGCAGATGAAGCAAGGTCACCTGCTCACGCGGGGCCCCTTTGAACTCAGGAATGATGTCGACAACGCGCGTAGTGAGCGCCAGGCGCCCAAGCTCGATCGAACGCAGCGCCAGCACGTTGGTGAGCGCCTTGGTCAGGGAGAAGATGCTGAAAACAGAGTCAACCGACAAGGGTTTGGTCTGATTGGCGTCGGCGCTGCCGATCGCAGCATCCAGACCGACTTTCCCGCCCAACGACACGCGAATTACAGCACCGTGATAGTCCCCTTGGGCAATATCACGTTCAATGACTGCCCGGAGTTCCTGAAGGCGACCTTCATCAAATTGCCGCTCTACCTTATCTGCACTCATGTGCACCTCGAAAATGAAATTGGCCGTTAACCCGCAGCGACGATGCCGCCGTCAACACAAAAGACAGAGCCGTGAACAAAAGCGGCGTGAGGGCTAAGTAGAAAAGCAATCGCCTGGGCAATGTCCGCGTCCTCTCCCAAGCGGCGCAAAGGTATGCTCGCAGCGCGTTTGGCGTACTCATCCTGGGAGACATAGGCGACGGCACCGGGAGTCGGTACCGAACCTGGAGAAATAGCGTTTACGCGCACACCACGCGGCCCCAGCTCAGCCGCCATCGAACGTGTCACTGCATGCACGGCACCCTTCACGGCGGTATAGGCAGAGGTGTTCGCGAAGCCTTTATGAGATACCGGCGATGCGTAATTGATGATCGTGCCGCCAACCGCACCATCCATATTGGCGAGCAGCGCTTGAGCGCCCCAGAACACTGTCTTCAGGCCTGCGCCAACCATGAGATCAAGCGTCTGTTCATCGATCGAGTCGATAGGCGCATAGCGCAGAATCGAGGCGTTGTTGAGGACGGCATGCAGCGGCCCCACCTCCTCCGAAAAGGCCGAAGCAACGCGTAGAAACTCGGCGCGTGACGCCAGGTCTGCCACGTAACCGTGAGCTTTTCCACCGGCCTTGCGAATCAGTTCTACCGTTTCCTCGCAGCCGACAGCATCAATGTCGGCGATACCAACTGTTGCACCCAAGGTCGCCAAGTACGCAGCCGTCGAACGCCCAAGCCCCCTTCCCGCTCCCGAAATGAACACATTGAAGCCAGAGAAGTCGTGGTTCATGGCTGCCCATCCAAAATATTGGTCACCACGTAGTGACTGTCCATGTACTCGCGGATGGCTTTGATACGACCGTCGCGAATCTGGAATGCCCAAGCGTAAAGGTTGGTGTAAGAGCGCCCGTTGCGTAGCTGGCCGATACCTCGTGTTTCGCACATGACCTTGTCATGACTGGAGACGATGTTGTCGACGTGCACCTTGGGATCACCATCGACGAACAGGCCACGGACTGGAGCAAGAAACTCTCCGCAAATAGCTTTGCCCGTATGGGTACCCGCGCCTGGCACATTTTCGATCATGGGCGTCCAGGTGGTATCAGCATCGATGAAAGTGCCCAGTTTTTCGAGATCGCCCGTGCTCAGAGTCGCAAAGAAATCCAGCACCAGTTGTTCATTCGCATTGGCTGCCTTGGTCACGCTAGGTTCTCCTTTTGAGGTTGTCTGGGTATCACTAACCTGCCCCTCGAAACGCCAAGCGGATTCGTAACTGAGCACATGGCCTGCGGTGGGTTCAGGGAAGTGACTACCGATGACCAAGGCATCGCTGTCTTGGTAGCGGGTCAGAAAAGTTTGACGGGTGCAGCAGGCCTGGGCCTTGTCGTGATCGAACGCACACGGCTTGTTCGGAATGGCCATCTGCAGGGGGTGATGCATGATGTCGCCGGTGATTACCGCGACTTGCCCCTGAGACTCGATATGGATGCTGACGTGCCCAGGTGTATGGCCAGGAGTGGGGAGCAGTCTGATCTCGGAACACACCTCAAAATCAGTGTCGATCAAGTCTGCCAACCCCGCCTCCTGGATGGGAATCAGGCAGTCAGGAACATGCCCTGCGTGATGCCAATCCCCCGCCTCCGCGAGCCCCAGCATGTACTCCCACTCGACCTTTCCGAACAGGTAGCGGGCGTTGGGGAACGTCGGTACCCATTTTCCATTGACCAGTTGCGTGTTCCACCCGACATGGTCGTAATGCAGGTGCGTGCAAAGGACGGTGTCGATGCTTTCTGGTGGATAACCTGCACTGTGCAGATCCTGCAAAAAGGGGTTCTGCATATCGTTGAAGATGTCGAAGTAGCGCTTACGATCGTTACCAATGCAGGTGTCGACCATGATTCGACGATCAGGGGTTTCAACGACAAAACACTGCCATGCCACAAGCATCTGCCCTTCGTCATTCAGGAAATGAGGCTGGAGCCACTCCTGATGGGGCGCGATAAGCGAATCGTCATCCTCGGGAAACATGAGGGACACGGGGGCACCAACGGGTGCTGTCTCGACAATGCGGGTGATGCGTACATCACCAACCTGCCAGCGACGAAAATTCTGAACGGTCATGGCAAGTCCCTCAGCCTTTGAGGACTACGCTGCCGCGGCGTTTTGAGAACCGCCAGCCCTCGCCTGTCAGAACGAACTCATCGTCAAACTGGCCGTACATGGGCGCTCCTTCTACTGGAGCAGGCTGAGCTGCCGAAGCATCACTGTTGGAGACATACATGAGGTAGCAGCGGCCACGTGCGGTAGTCGCAGAGGTCGGCTCAATCAAGATGGTGGTCATAATGTGCAGAGCCAGCCGTTGCGGCCGGTCACGGAACATCGAACGGATCGCTTCACGGCCCTCGAAGTAATCCTCTGGGGCCAGAGGGCGCGAGAAGCGTGCGTCCTCAACGAAAAGCGCGGCAATACCGTCATGATCTTGGGCGTCATTCAACTGAGCGAACTGCTTAACCAGACGCTCACACGCCCACTCGGCAGCTATACGCTCTTCACGAGAGATGGCTTGGGACATGGGGTTCTCCTTTTATTATGGTGATCCCATGTTCCCGTCATCTCTGCGTGCGAATCGCCTCTCGAAAGATAGGCGCCCGTACAAACCTGCATTCGTATGATCCCCTCCACACCCTTGAATGTCGTGGAGATGCACGCACTTCCTTGTTCCTAACAGGTGGCGAGCATCCCGCTTCGGACTGATTTTTCAGCCCTTCCGAGCTGTGAAAGGAGAACAAAAATGAGTGCAGTGACCGTCGACTCGATGCAATCGCACCCAGTACCTTCCCGACCGACTTCAATATTTCCGCTAGATCATTGAATACCGGGAAGCGTTAGCGATATGGAAAGACAGCGCCCGCGGGTAACCATGCAGGAGGTTGCAGATCAAGCCCAGGTCTCTATTGCCACCGTTTCTCGGGTGCTATCGGGTACCCGGGGGAACGTTGCATTGGAGACTACAAGAAAGGCTTGGAAGATCGCCTGCGGGCTTGGGTATCAGCCTTGCAAGTCAGCGATGCATGTGACGGTTCAAGATCAATCCGAAAACTCAGCGCATCCTTCTGAAGGGAATGGTTGAGTCGAGGCTGCGTCGCACTCAATTGCCGGGATAGCTTGAGCCTATCCGGCCCACACGGCACAGGCGGGATCAGGTCGTGAGAGCGGCCTGATTGATAAGCACCAGGACTGTCCTCACGAGCAAATAATCGCCGTGATGAACAGCTACCACCCATTTTACTACCGCAGGCTGCCCCCTTAATGGCCAGCCTTCTGAGCCAACAGCCACGCTGCTGATTTCGCCGTCCTGAAACTGCGTAGAGCATTTCCACGGCGATCGGCGAGAGGCTGTTGGTGCTTTGATTACATAGAATTGAGGGAAGCACCGTGGGTATTTTTGACTGGAAACACTGGATCGTTCTGCTCCTCGTCGTGGTACTGGTCTTCGGTACGAAAAAGCTGAAAAACCTAGGTGGCGATCTGGGCGAATCGCTCAAAGGCTTTCGTAAGGCGATGAGTGATGAGGATCAGAGGTCGGACGTACCGGTCTCAGCATCAGTCCATTCCAAGCCATATGCGCCAGGCATTTCGAGCCGGCAGGAATCCACCGTCGACGGCCTGGCCCAAGCGGTTAACGAGTCCCACCATAAAGGTTGATCCTTAGCTTTAGCGAACGGCTTCTCATCGGCTTGGTCGCCCTTCTGGTACTCGGCCCGGAAACGCACCGGTTGAGCGCTGCTGGTAGCCATGTAAGTACTTTCGCAAGCCATCCCGAACCTGACCCAGTTTGAGGACTGAAATGCCTGGAATGCGGGCCTAGGGGCTTCGTCAGGGAAATGACAGGATAGGTCTTCTCTAATGGGAGTAACTCACAGTGACCGGAAGCGGCAATCCGAAGACTCGGTTACCATCGGGTTCCCCCCTCCGCAACCTATGACTTAGAGCGTTTTCCGGTAGCGACCAAACTTCGGATCTGGGCGTTTCTCATCACGCTCGATGGCGTCCGTGAGCTCATCTGACCTTTAGCGCAGCTTTGCTGCCATCCTCCAGCGCGTAGTCGAACTCTTGCATCATCGCTTCGAACTCCAGAGCTGTCAGGGCTCCGGTTTTTTTCTTACTGTGCATGTCACCTCCTTTAAGCTCTACAGCAGCGCAGATCGTCTTCGGGTAATCTTCCGGCTGGCCTCAAAACGGAAGCGAGTTCGTGACTAAGAGTAAGAGTCAAAGGGAAGTAGCCATCTTCACACGAGGGATCGCCGTTGCGTTGGCTAGGCTTTGTACGAAGAGTTTGTCCCATCCATCGCTCCGGGAAAGGGCTGCCCCCACGACCTACCGCGCCCGGCATTCGCGGCGTCTTTGACATTAGTTGATTCGAGTGCAGGAGCGCTTCGCACTCCATCGCGGAATAAGCCCGAGGCCACAAAAATAGAGCCTAGAACTGTGAAAATAGAGACCGCCGAGTTGCTCGACAGAATTGATGTGTTTTTGTCGGAAAATGATCCTCGCCAATCCGAGTTATTGCTTTCAGAGATTCTTCTCCCGCTACTGGAGCATGAGGGGTATGGTTCGATCAGGCATAATCACTCTATTAAATCTACGCACACTCGTGCAGTCGACCAATGGGATCTAGTGGTTGAGCGTCAAGGAAATGACATTTTCATGGCGGATTCTATTGGCGTCGAAGTTAAAACCTATGCCAGGCAGAAAGTAGAGAGAAATACTGTAGAGCACACTTTAAGCAGAGCCCACTGCTCCGGCCTAAAAAGAACCTTGATATTTTCAAAAACAGGCTTTAGTCAGAGTGCTTTAGCTTTGGCTGCCAAGTATAAACCGCAGCAACTTGAATTATTCGACGCGCAAGCTCTAAGAAATTGGGCTTCAGGGATAAATACCAAATCTGATGACGAGGCAAAGCGCGAAGTACAACTTATTATAAAAACCGCATCTAAGCTTCTTATCAATGCGGTAGCGAGCAACCCAAGGGCGCTTGACACTCTTGAGTGGCGAGACCTAGAAAGATTAATGGCTGAAGCTTTTGAAGGCATAGGATTTTCGGTAACTCTTACGCCCTCAAGCAAAGATGGAGGTAAAGATTTAATCTTACAGGGTGAAGTGAAAGGCTCACTCAAAACCTATGCTGTCGAAATCAAGCACTGGCGAGCGGGAAACAGGGTTGGGCAGCTTGCAGTAGAGTCATTCATGAACGTTCTCATCAAAGAAAAATATGACGGGGGAGTTTTTATATCAACCTACGGCTTTACTGGCAATGCCTTTGAATCACTAACCAAAATACAGAGAGAGGCTTTAAAATTCGGAGGCGAAACAAAGATTGTTGCGCTATGCAAAACATATACGAGAGTTAATCAAGGATTGTGGTCTCCTGAAGAAAACCTAACGGACTCTTTATTTTCTGAGACCGCTTAACCTTTAAGTTATTTTTATGCTGGCGCCAGCTATAGAGTGATATCCAACATCCAAGTGTCGACCGTGCCCAAATTGAAACTTGGAACATGCTATGAGTCTCGAAACCTCCTCTACCTTTTCTCGTAGAGGAGATCTCGGCAAATTTATCGCTGGCCATGCGTCTTCAAACACCCGAATCGACTGCGATCCCAGCTCTGGGGCATCCTGGGGCACGGCTAGCGAGGTAGGCGAGATTTTGATTCCGCATGCAGCTGCCGTGGCCTCGACTCCATGGCCGTGAATCAAAAGCCAGGGTAGATCGTCAGGTGATATGACGCGCCCCTGCTGCAAGCCTGGCCGCAGAAGCCTCACTAGGGGTTCTGTTGGCTCTGAATCTCGAGAAGCGTGCTCAAGGTATCGAAAATCACCCAAATATAATCTGGCTCTCCCCATGGATAGGTAGCGGTCAATTCAATTTCTGAACGCTATCGAACCATGATGCCGTGGCTTTGCAGGTCGCCTACCAGCGTCTCTCGCCGTAGCATTCTAGGAATTGTGAAGAGGCTTCGATATCCGTAAAACAAACCCACGGGGATAACCAGGAGACCAATTCCAAAAGTCGCCGTGGCGATAATCAATCCTGCAGGAACCGCAGCCAAAGTGAATACAATTCCTTTTAGCACGCTAGATCTGGCAACAAGCTTCATGTGATCAAGGTCATACTCAACCTTACCATTGCCCTTTTCGCAAGCAACTAGAACGATAGATTTCTTACCGAGATGCTTGTAATACCAGACCCTAGGACTGTCAGTCGCAATCGCGCCGTGTCTCTGCAGGTAGCTCAGCATGCAGACTTCTTTGAAGTGGAATGTATTACCCTCACTGTCCTCACATCGAACTTGAGTATAAAGTGCATCGAGCTCGCCGCTGGCTTTGAGGTGATAGTTTTTGACAGTCAATGTCATCTTTTTCAGATCAGACATGCATTTTCCTTAGTGCATTTAGTTTTGAGACTGCCGGTAGCTCGATACCACCGGAATACGCACGCACACAAAAAGTCCACGGGTTGTGTCAGCGGGATACAAAGAACGTAAATCAGAGGCGCTCGTCGCGCCTCACCAACCGTTACAGCTTTAAAGGGCCTTCAGGCTGGCTGGTAAGCCAACCCAACAAGGCTGATCACTGCGACTCACTTAGCTCGCTAGCGATCACGAAGTGGTCTTGACCATCGAAGCTGCGCATCAGCTTGAAGCCCGCCCTCGACTCAACCAGGCAAAGTGGAGGGGTAGCAACTGTCATTCCGTCCGAGCAAACCCCAGACTGATCGCTGTAAACAAGCGCCGCGTAGCTCTGCCCTGCCCTCGCGGCCTTGATCAGGTAAGCATCCACTACTACTCCCCAGTCTATGCCCTGCGCCTGAATGACCTCAGAGGGAAGATCCCGCTCGAGCTCTATCGGCTCGACGGCGTGGTCAATAAAGTGCTTCATCGCCGAAGTGGCCATTAGATTTGGATCTCGAAGTAAGGGTCAAAACCGGTGTTCTCTCCGGGGTAGCCACGGGGGTTTGAGATCACCCGGCAGCCAGCCAGCTCAACATCTGTAGCCTCATGCGTGTGACCGAACACCCACACATTGGCCTCCTCGATTAGGTGCTGCCAGTCGTTGGTGTACGCTGCAGTAAGATGCCCTTCATGCTGCTCACCAATCACCACGGGAGATGGTGAGTGATGGGTTACCACTACCGTTTTGCCATCAAACGGTTGAGCAAGCTCTTGGGTGAGCCAGTCCTTGGCGATGTGGTTCCGGGTAACCAGGTCATCCGGTCTCAATCTTCTGTAGTTCGAGTCTGCCCTGATGTACTTGAAGTCGTTCATGCCTTGCCTGGCAGCGTTGGTGGCCGCGACCTGGTTCCCTGTTGACGTGAAGTCAGTCCATGCTGTGCTGCCGAGGATTCTGACATCCCCCAGAGTCAGCGATTCGTTGTCCAGAACATGCACGTGGCCGGCCGCGGCGTCCTTCATCTTCTGCAAGGTGCGATCAAGGTGCCCGTCGTAATACTCGTGGTTCCCTGTGACGTATACGACTTGGCAGGCGAACGTCTCGTTGGCCCAGTGGACGCCCCTGGCCTTTTTGTTGATGTCACCCGCGAGGATTACCAGCTCAACACCAGCGTCGAGGGGTGGCGGGTCGAAACGGTGGAACTCGGCGTGGAGGTCTGAGTAGATTCTGATTCTCAAAACGCTGACCTTGAGGATTTAGCTATAAATTGATGCAGACTGGGTTACAGAGCGCATGCTTGCCGAGACTGCCGGCGCGATGGAGCGCAAGCATCCCAGCCTTCAGTTACTCGACCAGGACAACGCACCAAGCGTGGCGCACAGTTCATTTCACAGCACTATATTGCATGGAGTCGAACCTTGCAATATGGCTTTATCCTCGGCTTTGGGTATACCAAATGTCGTTGAGAGAACCACTGGCTGCAGTCTTAAGACTGACACGTACCGCCCGAAACCTGTCTCAAGAAGATTTTCATGGCCGGGTCGAAGCTCGGCACATGAATAACCTCGAGCGCGCGAAAAGCAGCCCCACCCTGTCCTCGCTCGAAGACATCGCCATTGCATTGGACGTTGACCTTGTAGCGCTCGTGGCGGTCGCCAGCGCTCATGTCCGTAGCCAGACCCCGAAGGAATTTTTGAAACACCTGGCCGGTGAGATCACCAAACTTGAGAAGCTCGGTGTCCTGGACAAGCTCGACGGCGAGTTTACCGACGGCAAGCTTCAATCAGTGCACGGTCGCATTCGGTCAGGCGCTGCCAATCGAGCGGCGGTGCTTCAATGCAAGGCTGAAGGAAAGACGCAGAAGGAGACCGCGGAGCTGCTGGGGCTTGCGAAGTCGACGGTGAGCGTGCTGTGGAGAAAGCAGCCGGACGGCGAACCTATTCAGTAAATCTGATTTGGACAGAGATTTGCGCCTTTTAAAAAGATTTCTAATACCCGTCCAGCTGCCACTTAGCAAGATAATAGTGTTCACTGCGGTCATTCGTTGAGTAAGCTTCCGACCTGCCGGTTGTAACGTGCAACCGCGCTACGCATTAACGAATCAAAATTTCGTTTCGCG
Source organism: Pseudomonas sp. SG-MS2 (assembly GCF_009933855.1). NCBI lineage: Bacteria > Pseudomonadati > Pseudomonadota > Gammaproteobacteria > Pseudomonadales > Pseudomonadaceae > Pseudomonas > Pseudomonas sp. SG-MS2. The sequence goes on from NZ_MOMO01000126.1 coordinate 56,513, forward strand.
ATCTCGCGCACGGTCGCGCGACTGCCATAGACTGTAACTGGAAAGTCGTAAAAGATGTCCAGGAAGGCGTCTACCACATCCTCGTGCTTCTGGGTGTCTGATGTTTTGTTGGCGTTGAACTTCGATGTCTTTGTTAGGCCGGACGCCAGCAGTCCAGGAAAAATCATGCGAGGCGATACTACCGGATACTTCGCTACGTGGAACCACGTTATGATCCGCCGAGAGGGCAACAAAACAAGCATTCCGACCTTCGCTTGCTCGCCAAAAAACTCGCCCTCCTCAGTCATAGCCACAGCCAGTGAGAATGTGACTTGAATAACAAGATTCATTTGCAACTCCACCTCCGATCGTTTGCTATCCACGCCCGCTACCGAATCCAGCGATGAAGTCCCTAAGATAAGGGCTCTCAGTATCTTGAGAGAGTTCCAATAATTGACTTAGGAGCTGCAGTCCCCGTTCAGGAGTAAATATATTTGCTGACCTGCCCAGTCCGTACATATTGTCGAAGTAGTGGTGGCGATGATCATAAGACTCCAAATACCGCTCCGCTGCAGGTCTATCTGCTTGTTCGACATAATTAAAAAGCAGGCCTGTGAGGAGCACAGCAACCCGTCGACGAATCGCCTGACTGATTAAAGGCCCGAGGTTGAGGTTATACCTGAACAGTTGAGAATCAGTGCTGACCGGCTGCTTGGGGAACAGGGAAGTTATTAATCCGTGCCTTGGATAGAGCAACACTCGGATAATCAATTGTATCAGTCGCCACTGACGATCATCTTCCCTCTTCTGGCATTGCATCTCAAATTTTGACATCAGAGACTGTACTTTCAGCAATGCCGATAGTACACCAGTCTCCATACTTGATGACTCCTTTGAAACAATATTGGAATTGGAATGGTAGTGACCGAATAGCTTTAAAGCCATGTTGAGTTTGTAATTATATATCCCAGGAGTATCGAGTATGGGAACCAAGTGCCGAGGGCAAACTGTGTGAAAGACGGAACACCACTCCGTTAGCATCGTTGGCAGCCGAAAATGCCTAATGTGCTCACAGAAGCACTGGTAGCAGAACGCCCCTCGATAGTATCGGGGTATCAACCACGAGCTTGTTGTATCGAAACCCTTGAAGTCGGACTGTGACATCCCCATGAGCTCAAGGCAAGTTCGTGTGAACTCGCTCTCTCGATCAAAATCCGGATCGAAGTCTCCCTGCTGCATACAGCGATGATAAACATCTGTTACCTCCCTCAGTGAGAGTTTTCCAATCCTTGGAATGGCCCCCTGCCGATGCAACCAAGACGAAAAAAGCTCGTTTGGTAGCGGTTCATTAGGGTTAATCATCTTTAGACTGCTCGACGAACCATTGCGCCCTTAAAAGCGGATGGCATAAATTCAAAATTGTAGATGCGAGATTACCCTCTGTCCTCGCATAGAGGTCGGACAGCACTGAGGTCGTAACAGCACGCAATCCGATAGTCTGAACGAAACCCTCGAAATAGTCCATGTATTGCTGTTTGGATTCAAAGCTTTGCAGAATGCTCTCACTACGATTTTGACTACCTGTAATTTCGCGCTGATGAACAACACATTCGGCCTTTCCCCTCAACGGGCTTTGCGACATCAAGAAGCTAATACCAGGCAGTCCCGTGGCCATTTTATTCAAATGACTAACAGCTGTTTTTTTCATCGACACAGTGAGAGCAAAGTCGTCAAGATCACCAATCGCAATCACCGATATAGACTGAACGCTAACCAGTTCTTTCACATACGACGGGATCGGAGCACCATGATATATTCCTTCTGCACCCAACCCAAGCTCATAGTAGAAGGTCTCCAGCAAATTCATGCCGGTGAGTGCGGGGCGCGCCGCCAAATTTAGAATGCATTTACCTTGGGACGTCAAAATATTCTCCATCAATGTAGAAAGCCCTGCTCCTGGGTAAGCATTGATAATAGTAATCACTGGGTCAGCAGAGACTAAACTATTTATGGTGCTATCATATATCGCCTGCTGGCATGGTGTCATTTTATGTGTTTGCATGGGCATGGGCATCTTCACGTTTAGTCTTAGGAACGTGTAGGTTGAAACCAAACCTCATTGCGATTTCACGAAGGCGAGGGAATTGCCCTGCACTAATACGCTCAGCGCCTGATTCGATTGCATCCATTGCCAAGCACTTCATAATTTTAACGACATTATCCATGATGCCGTATGACTCAGACAGGATCAGCGCATTGATCTCCGCACAGGTAATATTGGATCTTATTTTTAAGGGCAGATGCGCTTCATAGGTCGCTAGAAAATTCACAAAATCCTGCCCCATTTCCCAATCACTCACATAGTATTGTACAAAGCGCCTATCTATGATTCGATCAAGCGTGAGAATACTGCATGCCTCAGTATTCCCGAACGCGATTACACACAGCTTCAAAGTACCGGCAAGATTACGCATCAAGGAAAGGAGCGTCCGCTTTTGTGCGTAAGGCTGGAGCAGCGCATCATTCAACTCATCAATAACGATTGCGCATATTCCATTATTAGCGATATATTTGAAAATAAGTTCCTCTTTGTCGGCAATGCTTCGGCGACCCATGTCAATTCCGAAGGCCTGGCAAAGCCGATCATGTAGCTTAAAGCGACTTGTATTCTCAGTTAATTCGATAAAAACCATTTTTTTATCGGAATTGGAACTGAGATATTTCAGGTGATGCCAAGCGGCTGATTTGCCATCACCCCCATTCCCGTAAATAAAAATGCAAGACGCCTGAATTTGGTGTGCTGTGTAAAGCATGTGACCTAAACACTCAAATACTGGCGCAAACTTCGGATTATCGATCCAAAAATCATGTCTGCAAATCTTAATTCGCTCCTCCACAGGTAAATCAAGCTTGTGGCGATGCGCCTCCAGAACGTGCGAATAGTCAAAAGTAGGATGAGAACTCATAGTTTGAACCTATCTACAATGATTTTTGGCTCGAAGGTATTTGCGCCAGCTTTGCTGTTAGTAATGATACGAGGCGTACCAATTACAGGCTGAGGCGCTGGGGGGTTTGGCAGCCGCTCTCCTTGGGCGGTGACGTCTTTAGCACCGGCGTCATCAGGCTGTGGCAGAGCCTGTTTAGGCTTAGCTTTTACCTGCTGCGCCAGGAGCCGCTGGCGCTCTTGGGCTTCGAGTGCATATTCATCGTCGAGCATTCCACTTGGGGCGTTGTGGCCAACAAGTCGAGCGCGAGACAGCCCACGGTGATTGCTGTAGGACTCCCAGTTGTTAGAGAGCCTGTCGCGTGTAAAACTACACGGCACATGCAAAAACTGCCCATCAACTAATACCCATATCGACCCCAGATCATATGGCTGGTACCGAATTTCAACATCTCGACGTCCAATGTACGGCTCAAGCTCGTACCGACCATACCTTCTCCCTGCAAAATTAATCCCATAGGGATGGATTACGTGGTCATAAGAGGGTGAAAGAAAATCAATGAAGAAACGATCTTGATCCTCAGGACGGATGACTCTATTTCGATCCAGTAGCCCCATAGCGTCATAGTGATCCCACGCTTGACGTGGCGTGCACCCGAGCTCTCGATGAACAGTTCCGTTATATAGTATTGCCTCTTCCAGTAAAAATTTTGCGCACTCGATTACATTATATTTTGCATCGTGCTCCGGAGTTAGCCCCTGCCGCTGAATCACATTACTGCCAGTGGTGCCCGGGAGAAAATGAACCGAGGTCATGAAGGTACCAATCACTCTCTCTATCAGTCCTCCATACCACTTCTTGTCGACAGGGCGATGATCCCAGTCGATACCCCAGCGCTTGCATGTTGCAATGAAACGAGGACTTGTGAACTCTGCAGCATTATCTGTGTAAATCTGAAAGGGAATGCCGTGAAAAGGGTAAGTATTACCGCCAGGGGCGTATAACTCCAAAGACTTAGCCTTTTCAAGAATGGCGAAGCTCAAGGCGTTTGCAACTGTTCTCAACCCGGGCGCTTGCAGGCTTAAATACAGTCCGAGTACAACCCTTGTCAAGGAGCACATTAGAATTGTCAACCAGGGCCGCCCAATTATTACGCTCGGATCAAACTCATCTACAAGCAAAATATCTACAGAGGTGTGATCCATTTGCACTTGTTGAAGCACCCGCTCCATAACCTTTTTTCCAGGCTTAACAAGATACTTATTATCACCTTTTTCCTTGCCGTATTTACGATAGTACTTCTCTTTCTCAGGTTTAGCCGTCACAAATTTTCTGGCTTGATACTTACTAGGAGGACGCTGATTGTCAGGACATAGACCTTGCGATTCCTTCCAAACCTTTGCCGAGGATGCGCTCGGCCCTCTATAGTACTCTTGATACGCCGTTTCCAAGGCGGCGCGCTGCACTTCCGTGAGGGTTTCGCGTCCAGGTTTCGTTCCTCGCTTTTTCCTTGTCAGCTCAAGATAGCTTTCGGACGCTAGGAATTTATTGTATAGCTTGTAAAACTGGCTCTTTTTTAATTCTAGAAGTTCCATCGCTTTAGGCTGATCAATCATTTTTTGTTTTAGCTGCTGAAAAATGGCTTCCCGCTTCAGAGCAAGCCGTAGCTCAGCGTCACTTACATCCAATGATTGATATGGCACTGCCTCACGCATCACAGTTGGATTGGCGGGCTTCCAAGGCCTTGGAACTCTTAAAGGAGGAACCTTAGCCCTAACCGGTCGTGTTGCGTGAATTGTGATTGAGGTGCCAGAGTCCTTCGCCATTAACATTCACCACACTAAAGATATGAAGATCGAGCAGCAAGTAAGTGCGAGCACACCTTACTAATCCATAGCTGCCTTATAGCCGAAGTTGAATCAACTTTCTTTTCTATTCAACTGCCAAAGCTCTAAGTAACCACTGGAGCGAATTACTTGCTTCGAGCAGGAAGCCTAGTGACTTCGCATTGGCTATACGCTAGCTCACCACGACGACCGCATCAACTAAATTTTAACGCCATTATCAGCCAGAAAGTTGACACCTCGAATATTTAATATATTGATTAAACCCAAGAAAGCATCACCTGCATTTCGCTGGAAATATAAATGATAAAAATCAATAAGTTACGCTATGGCTTATTATTTATGCATAAATTGAAAAACCATCATTAATTGATTAATTCGGTCTTTCAAGTGAGTTCAACTGACCAAGGATTTCCTTAGGATTCGGAGTCCTTGGCATGCAAAAATTGACTCTTCGGGTGCCTCGATGTGCAGAACCCGAGCTCGTGTCAAGCTTAGTTACATGATTCTCAACGGATGAGCGGAGTGAAGCGATTGAATCTTATGGATCCCTTTAAAGGGCCTCTTATTAAATGTTCCGTTGCATTCCTCTTTCCCGCTAGAAGAGATTTGTGACGACAAAAAGCAAGACTCTCTCTCTCTCAACTAATGAAGGGCCATGTTTCGACGAATCAATTGATAACAGATCTACCTCCTGAGGCAAATCTTCTCAGCAGCTTTAGACCGTGAAGATAATTGCGACTCTCCTCAAGCAAGCCATCTTCATCCGTCTATCTATAGCTAAGGCTTGGGATGCGTATTTGTTGTCAGCCAGGCAGACGACCTCAATACGTGCTGAAGCCCGGCTACAGCTGCGACGAAAGGATCGTGGAGGTGTGAGCGAAACCAGTTGATGGCTTGGTTCATTGTGGGCCTTGCAGGCTTTTGGGACGGCCATTGACCGGAAAAAAGACGCGTTGCAGTACTTGAGCGGAAAAAAGAATTCATTTCTCCGGTCTATGGCTTCGCCCCTAGAGAAATCTCAGCCAGATCAGAGGGATATGATTTTCCGATTAACTGATAAAGCTCACAACTAACCTCCGTTGAGATTTTCACAAAACCCCGTTCCTGAAAAATCAAGCACTTACCCGTCCCTACTTGTTCCACCTTCCTGCCTCCGTTCTCACAAACCGCCGTTCAACCTATCCAATATGGCTTGCCTTGGATAACAGAGTAATCGATCGTGTCCCAGGAAGTGGTGTAACTCATCATGGCTCTTGCCATTGAGTTCGCCGTTTAGT
>NZ_MOMO01000127.1:0-25578 GCF_009933855.1 Pseudomonas sp. SG-MS2
CCCAGGAGCTGGCCTTTGGTGCCCTGCGCATCGACAACCGCCTGCGCGAAGCCCGGCTCGGCGAACAGCTGATCGAACTTACCGGTGCCGAGTTCGACCTGCTCTGGCTGCTGGCCAGCAATGCCGGGCGGGTACTGTCGCGTGAGCAGATCTTCACCGCCTTGCGCGGTGTCGGTTACGACGGCCAGGACCGCTCCATCGACGTGCGCATTTCCAAGATCCGCCCCAAGATCGGCGACGACCCGATCCACCCCCGTCTTATCAAGACCCTGCGCAGCAAGGGCTACCTGTTCGTCGGCGATGCACCATGAACAACTCGATCTTCCTGCGCATTTATGGCGGCATGCTCGCGGTGCTGGTGCTGGTGGCCCTGCTTGGTGTGCTCAGCCTGCACCTGGTCAACGAGGTGCGCGCCGCCCAGCACCGCGAGCGCCTGGCCCAGGGCACCTTCAGCCTGATGGCTGACAACCTGGCCCAGCAGAATGAAACCGAACGCAAACGCTCGTTGTTGATGTGGGAGCGCTTGCTGGGCGTGCCGCTGGACTTGCAACCCCTGTCGGCGCGCACCCTTGATGGCGGCCAGCGCGCGCGGCTCAATCGCGCCCTGGTGGTGGTGCAGAAAACCGGCCCGCACGCCGCCCAGGTGCTGCGCAAGGTGGGCCAGGAAGACCTGCTGCTGGTGGCCGAGGTCAAGCAGGTCAGCGAGCAGCTGGCGCGGGCCACGCTCTATCTGCTCGCCGATGAACTGGTGCGCTTCCCGGTCACCGAACAGCAACAGCGCCTGGCGCAGATCAGGCAGAGCAAGGGGTTCGGTTTTGGTATCGCCCTGCAGCGCCTGGAGCGGGTCGGCCTGGACGATGACCAGCGGCGCCGGGTAGAGGAGGGCGACACGGTCATGGCGCTGGGCAAGGATGGCGATTCGATCCGCGTGTTCGCAGGCTTGCCGGGTTCGCCCTGGGTGCTGGAGATTGGCCCGCTGTATCAGCTCAACCCCTATCCGCCGCAATTGCTGGTGTTGATCGCATTCCTCGGCCTGTGCCTGATTGGCCTGGTGGTCTATCTGCTGGTGCGCCAGCTGGAGCGGCGGGTGTCTGGCCTGGAAATGGCCGCCACGCGCATCGCCCAGGGCAGCCTGGAAACCCGTGTGCCCGCCGGCGATGCCGATTCGGTCGGGCGCCTGGCGGCGGCGTTCAACGGCATGGCCGAACACCTGCAGCGTTCGTTGAACATGCAGCGCGAGCTGGTGCGGGCGGTGTCCCATGAGTTGCGCACGCCGGTGGCGCGTTTGCGCTTTGGCCTGGAAATGATTGAAAGCGCGCCGACCGAACAGGCCCGGGCCAAGCACCTGGCGGGCATGGACGGCGATATCCAGGACCTGGACAGGCTGGTCGACGAGATGCTGACCTACGCCCGCCTGGAGCAGGGCGCGCCGGCCCTGAAGTTCCAGCGCGTCGACCTGGATGCCTTGCTCGACCGGGTGATCGACGAGCTGGCCCCGCTCAATGCCGGCGTCAGGCTGGTGCGTGGTGCCTGTCAGCTTCAGGATGGCGAAGACGCCTGGGTCGAGGCCGAGCCGCGCTATCTGCATCGGGCGCTGCAGAACCTGGTCAGCAATGCCCTGCGCCATGCCCGGGCTGAAGTACGGCTGAGCTATCAGTTGGGCCAGCAGCGCTGCCGCATCGAAGTGGAAGATGACGGGCCGGGCATCCCCGAAGGTTACTGGGACCGTATCTTCACGCCCTTCACCCGGCTCGACGACAGCCGTACCCGGGCTTCGGGAGGGCATGGCCTGGGCCTGTCGATCGTGCGGCGCATCATCTACTGGCACGCCGGCCGGGCCACGGTAGGGCGCAGTGAAGCGCTGGGCGGTGCCTGCTTCAGCCTCAACTGGCCACGCGAGCAGGCGCCGCTGTAAGGCTTAGACGCTGACCAGGCTGAGCAGATGGCCGTCCTGCAGGCAGAACTGGCCTTCCAGCTCGACGCCATGGCGCCATTCTGGCGACAGGTCGATGAGCAGGCGCAGGCGTGCCAGGCCTTCAGGTGACCACTGCAGCACCTCGGCGTGCTCGAAGTAGAAGCGCTGGCGGGTCAGTGGGTAGAGGGTCTTGAATAGGCTTTCCTTGAGCGAAAAAGTCAGGGTAACCGCCAGCCCCAGCTGGCTGCGGTCCAGGCGCTCGAGCTCTGCCTGGGTGAGGATTTCGCCCATCAGCCGTTCGGCACGCTCGTCGTCCAGCAATGCTTCCTGGTCCAGCCCCAGGCCGCGGCAGCTGTCTTGCGCGGCAACCACGGCCGCAGCCCAGCCTTTGCCGTGGGTGATCGAACCGTGGATGCCAGCGGGCCAGATCGGTGAGCGGTCCTCATGGGTGCCGGGCACATGGTCGCGGCCATCCAGGCGTTGCAGCGCGGCGCGCGCGCACACCCGGCCGGCCAGATACTCGGCCTGGCGCTTGGCCACCGAGCGTTGCAGGCTGGGGCTGGGTTCGATACCGGCACGCTGGAAGTCGTCGGCGGCTAGGCGGCCGGGGTCGAAGGCGCAGCTGACCAGCACCGCGCCAGGCAACGGGCGGGGCAGGGGCCAGTGGTGCTGGAGCGGGGCGCAGCAGGAAGGCAATCTGTTCATGGCGGTATTGTGCCAGCCGATGTGGCTGTGTGGGAGATGGGCCGCGAAGCGGCCCCGGCAATCTTCATTCGAACGCTTTCTTGAAGAACGCCTGCATGTCCGCCCACGAACGCTCGTCCGCGGCCTTGTTGTAGCCAATATCCGGCCCGCCATGGGCGCCGTGGCTCAAACGGTCGGCATCCGGGTTGGTGAAGCCATGCTTGGCGCCGGCAATGCTGACGAACTGATAATTGACCTTGGCAGCATCCATTTCGGCCTTGAACGCTTCGACCTGCTCATCAGTGACCATGCTGTCCGCCGCACCGTGCTCCACCAGGATATCGGCCCTTACCACACCAGGCTTGGCCGGCGTCTGGGTGGCCAGCGCGCCATGGAAGCTCACCACACCGTCCAGCTTCTCGCCGCGCCGTGCCGCGTCCAGTACCACCTTGCCGCCGAAGCAGTAACCTACGGCGCCCAGTTTGTGCTTGTTGACGTTCGGCTGCTTTTTCAGCAGTTCAAGGCCCGCGTCGAAGCGCGCGGCCGCCGCTGCTGGGTCCTTCAGCGCTTGGGCCATGAATGCCTGGGCATCCTGGGGGTGCTCGGTGTGCTTGCCGTCGCCGTACATGTCGATGGCCAGCGCTTTGTAGCCCAGTGCCGCCAGGTCACGGGCACGGCGCTTGGCGTAGTCGTTCAGCCCCCACCATTCATGCACCACGACGATGCCCGGGCGTTTGCCCTGCAGCGCATCGTCATAGGCGTAGTAGCCGACCAGGCGGTTGCCATCGTCGTCCTGGTAGGGGATCTCGCGGGTCACTACTGCCGCCTGGGCAAGAGCGGCGCTGCACATCAGGGTCAAAGCCAGCAGGGCACGCATGTTCACTACTCCTTGTTTTGCAAACGTATCGTTCAGCCCAGGTTCAGCCAGGGTTCAGCCGCGGTTCAGGGCGTTCTGCTTACTCTAGCTTCCACACCGAAACAGCGCATTCAACTGGAGTACAACGCCATGAAAACCTTCAATACCCTGCTGGCCGCCATGGCCGTCTGTGCCGCCGGCATCACCACCGCCCAGGCCGCCGACGACAACTTCGCCAGCCTCACCTATGGCCAGACCAGCGACAAGGTCCGCAAGTCCGGGCTGCTGCAACGCAACACCGACCACCTGAACGCCGACGGCATCATCGGCAAGGATGACACCTGGGGCGTGCGCCTGGGCAAGATCAACGACCAAGGTCGCTACTACATGACCTACGACAATGTCTCGGGCAACCACAGCGGCCTGAAGCTGCGCCAGGAGAACCTGCTGGGCAGCTACGACCTGTTCCTGCCGGTAGGCGATACCACCAAACTGTTCGGTGGTGGCAGCCTGGGCATGACCAAGTTGACCCAGGACTCGCCAGGGGCCAGCCGTGATACCGACTATGGCTACGCGGTCGGCCTGCAGGCCGGCGTCATCCAGGAGATCACCGACCGGGCTTCGGTTGAGCTGGGTTACCGTTATCTGCGCACCAACGCAGCGACCGAGGTGGGAGCGAGCGGCGGGCCGAAAGAGGGTACCCTGCGCCTGACCAGCAGTGCTCAGACTTACCTGTCGGCGAACTACAAGTTCTGATCCGCGAGTCGAGTTATCCTTTACTGGCCTCGTCGCCGGCAAGCCGGCTCCCCCGGGTTCTCCACTGCTTTCAGGCGTGTGGAGCTTCCTGTAGGAGCGGGCTTGCCGGCGATGAGGCCGGCCCAGGCAATAATTGAAAGGAGCGTCACATGAAACTGCTGGTGGTAGAGGACGAAGCCCTGTTAAGGCACCACCTCTATACACGCCTGGGCGAAAGCGGCCATGTGGTCCAGGCTGTGGCTGACGCCGAAGAAGCGTTGTACCAGGCCGAACAATTCCACTTCGACCTGGCCGTGATCGACCTCGGCCTGCCCGGCATGAGCGGCCTGGAGCTGATCGGCCGCCTGCGTACCCAGGCCAAGACCTTTCCCATCCTGATTCTCACCGCCCGCGGCAACTGGCAGGACAAGGTCGAAGGCCTGGCCGCCGGTGCCGACGATTACCTGGTCAAGCCCTTCCAGTTCGAAGAGCTTGAGGCACGCCTCAATGCCCTGCTGCGCCGCTCCAGCGGCTTCACCCAGTCGACCATCGCCGCAGGCCCTTTGGTGCTGGACCTCAACCGCAAGCAGGCGACCCTCGATGAGCAGCCGCTGGCGCTGACCGCCTACGAGTACCGCATCCTTGAGTATCTGATGCGTCATCACCAGCAGGTGGTGGCCAAGGAGCGCCTGATGGAACAGCTGTATCCAGGCGATGAGGAGCGTGACCCCAACGTCATCGAGGTGCTGGTCGGCCGTCTGCGTCGCAAGCTCGAAGGTGAGCGCGGGTTCAAGCCGATCGACACTGTGCGTGGGCTCGGCTACCTGTTCACCGAGCGCTGCCGATGATTCGTTCGCTGCGGGTGCGCTTGATGCTCGCGGCAGCGGTGCTGGCAGTGCTGTTCATGCTGGCGCTGCTGCCCGCCCTGCAGAAGGCCTTCAGCCTGGCCTTGCAGGAATCGATCGAGCAGCGCCTGGCCTCGGACGTGACCTCGCTGATTTCTTCGGCGCGCATCGAGCATGGCCAGTTGCAGATGCCCGCACTGCTGCCGGACGAGCGTTACAACCTGCCTTATACCGGTTTGCTCGGTTACATCTTCGACCGCGAAGGTAAGCTGGTCTGGCGCTCCCGGGCCACCGCCGACCAGCACATCAACTACCAGCCGCGCTACGATGGGCGCGGCAATGAATTCGCCCGCATGCACCAGGACGACGGCGAGGAATTCTTCGTCTATGACGTCGAAATCAAGCTGTTGGGTGGCCAGAGCGCCGCCTACAGCATCGTTGCCCTGCAGCCGGTGCGCGAGTACCAGCAAACCCTCGATGGCCTGCGTGAAAAGCTCTACTTAGGTTTTGGTGCGGCCCTGCTGGCGTTGCTGGCATTGCTCTGGGCCGGCCTGACCTGGGGCCTGCGTTCGTTGCGCCGGCTGAGCCGCGAGCTGGACGAGGTGGAGGCCGGTGCGCGCGATGGGTTGAGTGCCGAGCACCCGCGTGAGCTGTTACGCCTGACCGGCTCGCTCAACCGCCTGCTGCGCAGCGAGCGGGAACAGCGCCAGCGTTACCGTGACTCGCTGGGTGACCTGGCACACAGCCTCAAGACGCCGTTGGCGGTGCTGCAAGGCGTGGGGGAGAGCATGCAGCAGCGCGTCACCGAGCGCGAGCAGGCGCGGGTACTGCAGAGCCAGATCGAGCGCATGAGCCAGCAGATCGACTACCAGTTGCAGCGCGCCAGCCTGCGCAAGAGCGGCCTGGTGCGCCACCGCGTACAGTTGCTTGCGGTGCTGGACAGCCTGTGCAGCACCCTGGCCAAGGTGTACCGCGACAAGCGCGTCGAAGTGCTGCTTGAGGTGCCGGCGCAGGCACAAGTGCCGATGGAGCAGAGCGCGCTGCTCGAGTTGCTGGGCAACCTCCTGGAAAACGCCTTCCGGCTGAGCCTGGGGCTGGTGCGGGTGAGCTTGCAGGAAGCGCCCGGGCGGCAGACGTTGTGCATCGAAGATGACGGGCCGGGTGTGCCGGCGGATCAGCGTGAGCGGATTCTCGAACGGGGCGAGCGCCTGGACCGGCAGCATCCGGGGCAGGGGATTGGCCTTGCGGTGGTCAAAGATATCGTCGACAGCTATGACGCTGAACTGAGCCTGGGTGATTCGCCGCTGGGCGGGGCGGCATTCCGGATCACCTTTTACCTTGATTGATGTTCAGGCAGCCCCTGCCTCATCGCTCGCAACAAGCAGGGCGGATTCCCGCCAAGGTGCCTGTACAAATCCCGCCATCGGGCGGAAATCCGCCATCCTTTCTCAGGCAATTCGCCCTGTCGTTGGGCATTTTCCTCCAGCAAATACGGCCTTTGCACCCTTCATGGGCGTTTTGGCATCGCCCTTGCTATCTGACTTGGCAGAGGCCTGCCCAGGCAGCTCGAACACAACGACAAATCCCTCCGGGTGCAGGAGGGTTAGCGATTCAGGTGCCCCGACATCCTGGGAAGGGTGAAGGCGGCACACTTGAGGAAAAATTAGCCATGACGACACGTCAGCCGCTGTACAAGTCCCTGTATGTCCAGGTGATCGTTGCCATCACCATCGGCATCCTGCTCGGCCACTTCTATCCAGAAACCGGCGTCGCCCTCAAACCCTTGGGTGATGGTTTCGTCAAACTGATCAAGATGGTCATCGCGCCCATCATCTTCTGTACCGTGGTCAGCGGCATTGCCGGCATGCAGAGCATGAAGTCGGTCGGCAAGACCGGCGGCTACGCGCTTCTGTACTTCGAAATCGTTTCCACCATCGCCCTGATCATCGGCCTTGTCGTCGTCAACGTGGTCAAACCGGGCGCTGGCATGCACATCGACGTCAGCACCCTGAACGCCAGCAGCGTGGCCGCTTACGCCGCCGCCGGTGCGCAGCAGACCACCATCGGCTTCCTGCTCAACATCATCCCCAATACCGTGGTAGGTGCCTTCGCCAATGGCGACATCCTGCAGGTACTGATGTTCTCGGTGGTCTTCGGCTTCGCCCTGCATCGCCTGGGCAGCTACGGCAAGCCATTGCTGGACCTGATCGATCGCTTTGCCCATGTCATGTTCAACATCATCAACATGATCATGAAGCTGGCCCCCGTCGGTGCCTTCGGTGCGATGGCCTTCACCATCGGCCAGTACGGCGTTGGCTCGCTGGTACAGCTGGGCTACCTGATGGCCTGCTTCTATATCACCTGCCTGCTGTTCGTGCTGGTGGTGCTGGGCGGTATCTGCCGCGCCCACGGCTTCAGCGTGCTCAAGCTGATCCGCTACATCCGTGAAGAGCTGCTGATCGTACTGGGTACCTCGTCCTCGGAATCTGCGCTGCCACGCATGCTGGCCAAGATGGAGCGCCTGGGTGCCAAGAAGTCGGTGGTTGGCCTGGTGATCCCGACCGGTTACTCGTTCAACCTGGACGGTACCTCGATCTACCTGACCATGGCCGCGGTGTTCATCGCCCAGGCCACCGACACCACCATGGACATCACCCACCAGATCACCCTGCTGCTGGTGTTGTTGGTGGCTTCCAAAGGTGCTGCCGGCGTTACCGGTTCGGGCTTCATCGTCCTCGCCGCCACCCTGTCGGCTGTCGGCCACCTGCCGGTTGCCGGCCTGGCGCTGATCCTGGGTATCGACCGCTTCATGTCCGAAGCCCGCGCCCTGACCAACCTGGTGGGCAACGCCGTTGCTACCGTGGTGGTGGCCAAGTGGGTCAAGGAGATGGACAACGACAAGCTGGCGTCGGAGCTGGCCTCCGGTGGTGCGCCGCTGGCTGACACCCGCCCGACCGACGACCTGGGCGTGGCTGAAGGCGTGGCTCGTTGAGCCTGCTGCAGTAAAGCGAAAGGCGACCTTCGGGTCGCTTTTTTTGTGCCTGGTCTATCCGTGCGCTGGCTGTCATTCGACCCGAGTCTCACCGCTGTACACCAGCGTCTCCCTGCACCGCTTGCACAGATACCGCCGCCCCTGCCTCACCAGCTTGTGCCGCTGCGCGGTAAACGCAAACTCACCCTGTGGGCATGGGCAGCGATAGATGTACCGGGTCGCGACCCGCCGCTGCACTTCATAGTTGTGGCAGCGATTGGGCGGCAGTTCATACACCCCGCGCATGATCAACTGCCACTCTTCGCCATGGGCCTGGATGCGGTCCCCGAACAGTTGGTGAGCCACCAGGTGCGCCACTTCATGGGCCACGGTCTGGCGCAGGAAGTCTTCCTGGTTTTCGCGGTACAGCTGCAGGTTGAAGCGCAGCAGGTTCTCGTGCAGGTGGGCGACGCCAGCCTTCTGCCCGCGCAGCTTGAAGCTGACTTCCGGGCGCGGGAAGGGGCGCTTGAAAAAGGTTTCGGCTTGCTGGTAACAGGTTTCGACGCGTTGTTTGAGCAGCTCGGGCATGGCGGGGTAATTCTCCTGACCGGGCATTATGCCGCAAGCACCGGCAGGCTGCCGAGCCCACCGGTCAGCACACAGCCAAAAGCCGCCTTGCGGCGGCCTCCGGTTTGATGCCCCAGTGTTGGATCTAGGTGTTTTCCAAGCTAGTTGGTATAGACGGGCCCCACGCCCAGTCCCCAGATGATCACGGTCGCAGCCATGATCGCTACCAGTACCACCAGGCCCACTGCCAGCACCGAGCTGGAGAACAGGAAGCCTTCATCGGTCGGTATGTTCATGAATGTCGGCAAACCGACGTACAGCAGGTAAACGGTGTAGCAAATGGCCGCAGTCCCCACCAGCATGCCCAGCCACAGGTGCGGGTAAAGCGCTGCCAGGCCGCCGAGGAACAGCGGGGTGGCGGTGTAGGTGGCAAAGGCGATGCATTGCGCCATGGACGGGTTGGCGTCGTAGGTGCGTGCCATCCAGTGAATGAAAGCGCCCATTACCGCGACCCCGGCGAGCATCGCCAGGTAGGACATGATGCTCATCCATAGTGCGCTTTCCATCGTCAACATTACCGCTGGCCGGTCGCCGATCACCCAGCCGACCTGGGTAGTGCCAATGAACGCCGAAACGGCGGGTATCGCCGCCAGGATCAACGTGTGCGTCAGGTACATGTGGCTGATGCTTTCGTCTTCCCCGCGTATCTCCCGCCATTCCTGGTCAGGGTGGGTAAACAGCCCCACAACGTGATGAATCATGCCGGTCACTCCTCTCGTTGTTGCCAATCGCCCCCCAGATGGAGCGCAAGCGGCCCGAGGCCAGGGCACCGATGCAAGCGGTAATGTGGCCTTATGTCGCAGTATAGGAAGCCGTTACCTGCACAAACTGTGCTTTTTAGAGCAAATTGCGCTGTAAGGCGGGCTGCTGATTCCCTTGAAGTCTTTATCGGAATCCCTACAGGTGCGCGTGGTTTGTGCGTAAAATAGCCGGCTTTTGTCACACCTCGCGGATCCAAGCGCTATGGGCACCCTCTCGGTCAACCAGAACAAACTGCAAAAACGCCTGCGTCGTCTCGCCGGCGAAGCCATCACCGACTACAACATGATCGAGGATGGCGACAAGGTCATGGTCTGCCTGTCCGGCGGCAAGGACAGCTACACCATGCTCGACGTTCTGTTGCACCTGCAGAAGGTGGCACCGATCAAGTTCGAGATCGTCGCGGTGAACATGGACCAGAAGCAGCCGGGCTTCCCCGAGCATGTGCTGCCGGCCTACCTGAAAGAACTGGGCGTCGAGTACCACATCGTCGAGAAGGACACCTACTCGGTGGTCAAGGAGCTGGTGCCCGAGGGCAAGACCACCTGCTCGCTGTGCTCGCGCCTGCGCCGAGGCACCCTGTACACCTTCGCTGACGAAATCGGCGCGACCAAGATGGCCCTTGGGCACCATCGCGACGATATCGTCGAGACCTTCTTCCTCAACATGTTCTTCAACGGCTCGCTCAAGGGCATGCCGCCCAAGCTGCGCGCCGACGACGGCCGTAACGTGGTGATCCGCCCGCTGGCGTACTGCAACGAGAAGGACATCCAGGCCTACTCGGACATGAAGGAATTCCCGATCATCCCGTGCAACCTGTGCGGTTCGCAGGAGAACCTGCAGCGCCAGGTGGTCAAGGACATGCTGGTGGAGTGGGAGCGCAAGCACCCAGGCCGTACCGAGAGCATCTTCCGCGCCCTGCAGAACGTTGCCCCGTCGCAGTTGGCCGACCGCAACCTGTTCGACTTCACCAGCCTCAAGATCGACGAAAGCGCCACCCCGCGTTTCCTCGATGTACTGAACATCTGAGCCCATGCGCGATTACCAGTGGTTGCATGAGTACTGCCTGAACCGCTTCGGCTCGGCCCAGGCCCTGGAGGCCTTCCTGCCGCAGCCGCGCACGCCGGCGCAGCTGCGCGACATCAGCAACGACCGCTACCTGTCGACCTTGGCCTTGCGCGTGTTCCGCGCCGGGCTCAAGCACAGCCTGGTAGATGCCAAATGGCCGGCGTTCGAGCAGGTGTTCTTCGGCTTCGACCCGGAGAAGGTCGTACTGATGGGCGCAGAGCACCTGGAGCGGTTGATGCAGGACGAGCGCATCATCCGCCACCTGGGCAAGCTCAAGAGCGTGCCGCGCAATGCGCAGATGATCCTGGATGTGGCGAAGGAGAAGGGCAGCTTTGGTGCGTTCATCGCCGATTGGCCGGTGACCGATATCGTCGGGTTGTGGAAATACCTGGCCAAGCATGGCAACCAGCTGGGCGGGCTGTCAGCGCCGCGCTTTTTGCGCATGGTCGGCAAGGACACGTTCATCCCCACCGATGACATGGCCGCTGCGCTGATTGCCCAGAAGGTGATCGACAAGCAGCCGACCAGCCAGCGCGACCTGGCGCTGGTACAGCAGGCGTTCAACCAGTGGCATGCCGAGAGCGGGCGGCCGCTGTGCCAGTTGTCGGTAATGCTGGCGCATACCGTCAACCATTGAAAAGCCCGGGGCTGCGATAGCAGCCCCGGGAATCAAAGCCCTTCGCCCGCCATGCGCCGTTCATGCTGGAACTTCCAGCGCACGAACAGCAGCCCGCTGACGAACAGCCCAAGGCTCAGCAGTACTTCAACCCAGCCGAACACTGCCCGCGCCGGGTCGAACGCTGCCAGCACCCCTTTGATGAAATAGATATTCACCACAAAGCAGGTCCAGGCATGCGCCCGGGCGCTGCCCAGCAACATGCCTGGCAGCAGCAACAGCAGTGGCACAAGCTCGATCGCCAGGATCACTTCGACCCGCGCCCCGTGCAGGTTGGCGAACCACAGGTTGTTCACCACCAGCAATGCGATCAGGCCAAAAAAGAACGCCAGGCTCAGGGCACGAGTGAGGCGCAGGCGCGGTGCCAGCCACTCCAGTTGTGGCAACACCTTCGGCTTCTTAGCCACGCGAGGCCTCCAGGGCCTTGGCCGTGGTTGCCAGGCGTTGGCCCAGGGCGCGGCACAGGGTGATCTCGTGTTGATCCAGCTCGCGCTTGCCGTCTGCGCCGGCATGGTGGCTGGCGCCGTAAGGCGTGCCGCCGCCGCGGGTTTCGAGCAGCGCCGATTCGCTGTAGGGCAGGCCCATCACCAGCATGCCGTGGTGCATCAGTGGCAGCATCATCGACAGCAGGGTGGTTTCCTGGCCACCGTGCAGGCTGGCGGTGGAGGTGAACACGCCAGCCGGCTTGCCAACCAGTTCACCACCCAGCCACAGGCTGCTGGTGCCATCGAGGAAGTACTTGAGCGGTGCCGCCATGTTGCCGAAGCGGGTCGGGCTGCCCAGCACCAGGCCTGCGCAGTGGCGCAAGTCGTCCAGGGTGGCGTACAGCGCGCCGCTGGCCGGAATGTCCGGCGCCACGGCTTCGCACTCGGTGGAAATCGCCGGCACCGTGCGTAGGCGCGCTTCCATGCCGGCCAGCTCGATACCGCGGGCGATATGCCGGGCCATTTCGCTGGTCGAGCCATGGCGGCTGTAATACAGCACCAGGATATAGGGCGCGCTCACGGCAGGATCTCCAGCACTTTCTCCGGCGGCCGGCCAATCACCGCCTTGTCACCGGCAACCAGGATCGGGCGCTCGATGAGCTTAGGGTGCTGCGCCATGGCGTCGATCAGTTGTGCATCGCTCAAGGCCGGGTTGGCCAGCTCGAGTGCCTTGTACTCGTCTTCACCAGTGCGCAGCAGTTGGCGCGGGCCGATGCCCAGCTTGCCAAGCAGAGCCTTGAGGGTGGCAGCGTCGGGCGGGGTGTCGAGGTAGCGCACGATGGTCGGTGCCAGGCCGCGCTGTTCGAGCAGTTCCAGTGCGCCGCGGGATTTCGAGCAGCGCGGGTTATGATAGAGCGTCAAGTCAGTCATGTCGGGTCGCATCCAGCTGGGTGTGGCGGCTATTCTAACCGCAGGAACTGACCCATTCGCTTGAAACTTCGAGAAGGATTGACCCATGGCAAGGCGTTTGGCAGCAGCATTGGCCATTACTGCAGGCCTTTTGCTAGGTGGCTGCGGTGCCGACTACGGCGTGGACCAGCACGGCAACACGGTGAAGGCCGAGCAGATCGACGGGCACTGGCTGGTGCTCAACTATTGGGCTGAATGGTGCGGCCCTTGCCGTACCGAGGTGCCTGAACTGAACACTGCGGCCAAGCAGTGGGCGGCCGATGGCATCAAGGTGGTGGGGGTGAACTTCGATGGCCTGCAGGGGCAGGAGCTGAAGCAGGCGGCCGATACCTTGGGCATCGGCTTTACCGTGCTGGCGCAAGATCCGGCCGAGCGCTATGACCTGCCACGCAGCGAAGCGTTGCCGGTGACCTACATCATCGATGACAAGGGCAAGGTGCGCGAGCAGCTGCTGGGTGAGCAGACCCTGGAAGGGCTGCAAGCCAAGATCAAGGCGCTCAAGGGGGCTTGAAAGCTGCAAGCTGCAAGCTACAAGAAAAAGCTGGCCGTGCACCGATCCGCCTTTTCTTGCAGCTTGCGGCTTGAAGCTAGCCCTCCTCAGGCCAGAACCGCAGCGGCTTGCCCTCGGCCGGCCAGAAGCGCATCTGCTCGATGGGCGATACATCCCAGCGCTGCACCGTCTCCAGCGCCTGCAAGAAGCGCTTTTCCTGCTCCATCAACGCCGGCGCGCACAGCTTGCGGGTTTTGCCGACCTTACCGAAGCTCAGGTGCTCACCGTCCAGCGTGTACGGTGCAAACCAATGGTTGCAGCCCGCATTGCCATAGGCCCGGCCGTCGCTGGCCAGCGTCAGTGTCAGGTGGCTGTAGTCGATCAGCGGCCGCTCGCCGATCCACTCCAGCACATAGCTGCGTTCCAGTTGCAGCTTCGAGGGTTCGGCGGCGCAGCCGAGCAGGCCGGTGGCAATCAGGGCGCCGGTTAGCAGATTCTTCACTCGGCGCTCTCCTGGCAACGCGGGCACACGTGCTTGTCGCCACGGCTGGCCCAGCCCAGCTCGGCGATGCGCGCAGTAGCCGCCGGCTGGCGGGCTTTCTTGCCAAGCTTTGCGTCCACGGCGAACTCGAAGTCCAGCACGGCATCGCAGCTGTCGCATTCAGCCTGCCAGTTAAGGATTTCCAGCTCGTTGAACAGCGGGCCGCTGGCCACGGCCACCCACTGGCCACGCGGGTTGATCAGGTGGCGCACGCTCTCGACGGTCAGGCGCATGGACAAGTCCTTGCTGCCCTTGAGGGTGACCAGCAGGGTGTCGCCCTTGTGCATCGAGCCACCGTTGCCGGTCACCTGGTAGCGGCCCGGTACCAGGGCGCGGCACTCGATCAAGGTGTGTTGCGGGTTGAAAAGGGTGTAGCGGAAATCGTGCTCGACCATGGGTCCTCCAGAAATGCCGCGTATCCTAGCATCAACCTGTGACCAGATTCTGCGCATTACCCGCCGCCCAGCGGTTGATGTTGTCCAGCGTGGTCGCGGCAATGGCGTCCAGCGCTTCGCGGGTCAGGAACGCCTGGTGCGCAGTGACGATCACGTTGGGAAACGTCAGCAGCCGCGCCAGCACATCATCCTGCAACGGCAGGTCGGAACGGTCCTCGAAGAACAGCTGGGCTTCTTCTTCATACACATCCAGCCCCAGGTACCCGAGCTGGCCGCTTTTCAAGGCGTCGATCAGTGCCGGAGTGTCGACCAGCGCACCACGACCGGTGTTGATCAGCATGGCGCCGGGCTGCAACTGGGCCAGGCTTTGCGGGTTGATCAAGTGCCGGGTGTGCTCGGTGAGCGGGCAATGCAGGCTGATGATCCGCGCCTCACGCAGCAGTTCGGGCAGCTCCACATAACGCGCACCCAGCGCCAGCAGCTCAGGGTTGGGGTAGGGGTCGTAAGCCAGCAACTGGCAACCGAAGCCTGCCATGATCCGGGCGAAGGCGGCGCCGATCTGGCCGGTACCGACCACGCCGACGGTCTTGCCGTGCAGGTCGAAGCCGGTCAGGCCATGCAGGGTGAAGTCACCTTCGCGGGTACGGTTGTAGGCCCGGTGCAGGCGCCGGTTGAGCGCCAGGATCAGCGCCACGGCATGTTCGGCCACGGCATGTGGTGAATACGCGGGCACGCGCACCACTGCCAGGCCCAGGGCTTGGGCGGCGGCCAGGTCCACATGGTTGTAGCCGGCCGAACGCAGGGCGATCAGGCGCGTCCCGCCAGCGGCCAGGCGTTGCAGTACCTGCGCGTCGAGCTCATCGTTGATGAACGCGCAGACCACCTCGAAACCCTGAGCCAGGGCTGCGGTGTCGAGGGTCAGGCGGGCGGGCTGGAAATGCAGCTCCAGAGCGCTATCGCAAGTGGCCCGCGTGAAGCTTTCCTGGTCATAGTGCTGGCTGCTGAACAACAGGGCGCGCATGGTCGGGCTTCCTTTATCGTGGTAGGGGGATTGTAGCCACCCAGGCGTGCAGGGAAGTTGATCTACACCGGCCTCATCGAGGGCTTGCCGGCGATGAGGCCCTGAAGGTCAGGCGTTCTGGCGTGCCTGCTCCGCCAGCCGGACAATTGCGCCATCCAGCTCGTCGAGCGCCTGCTGGGCTTGCGGATGCTCCTGTTTAAGCAAGGTCTCGCTGCGCTGGCAGGCTGCACGCAACTGCGGCACGCCGCAATAGCGCGAGGCACCGTTGAGCCGATGCACCTGCTCGATCAGTGCGCCGTGATCGTCGCCCTCCCGTGCAGCACGAATGGCTTCACGGTCCGATGCCAGCGATGCCAGCAGCATGGTCAGCATGTCTGCCGCCAGATCCGGCTTGCCTGCCGCCAGGCGCAAGCCTTCCTCAGGGTCGAGCACCGGTAGATCCTGGCCCTCGGCCTGCTGTTCGTCCAGGCGCTCCAGTGGCCCGACACCCAGGCTCAGGCCGGTCCATTTCATCACCACCTGGGCCAGCTGGCGCTCGCTGATCGGTTTGGTCAGGTAGTCGTCCATGCCGCTGTGCAGCAGTGCACGTTTCTCGTTGGCCATGGCGTGAGCGGTAAGGGCGACGATCGGCAGCGGGCTGCCGCTCTGGGTGTTTTCCCACAAGCGGATCTGCTCGGTGCAGGCACGGCCATCCATGCCTGGCATCTGCACGTCCATCAGCACCAGGTCGAAGTGTTCGCTCTGCACCGCCTGCACCGCAGCATGGCCGTTGTCGAGCGCCAGCACATCGGCGCCGAGATCTTCCAGCAGGGTCTGTACCAGCAGCAGGTTGGCCGCATTGTCGTCGACGCAGAGGATTTTCGGCTGGCGCTGGCCGCGCGTTGGCGGGGCCGGTTCGCCCCGCGTGCGGCGCGGTTGCAGCAGCTCCAGCAGCAGGCGGCGCAGCTTGCGCGTGCAGGTCGGTTTGGACAGCAGTTGGCCGTGGCCGTTAGGCAGGTGAGGGTGGTACAGCGCTTGCTCGGTAGTCGGGCAAAGTACCACGCAATGGCAGTGGTAGCGCTCCAGTTGCTGGTGGTACTGGCCCAGCTGTTCGGGCGTGAGATTGCCCAGGTTGGCACCCAGCACCGCGAAATCGAAGGGCATCCCAGCCTGCAAGCCAGCCTGTACACCCTGCAGCAGTTGCTCATAGGACGCGAACAGGCTGACGCTCAGGCCGCAATCCTGCAACTGGTGCTCCAGGGCCTGGCGTGCCAGGTCATGCCCGTCGACGATCGCCGCGCGCCGCCCCAGCAGCGGCTGCGACGACTGCGCCTCGCTGTCGTCGTGGGCCTTGGGCAGGCTCAGGCTGATCCAGAACTGCGAACCCTCGCCCGGTGTGCTGTCGACCCCGATCTCGCCGCCCATCTGCTCGATCAGGCGCTTGGAGATCACCAGCCCCAGGCCGGTGCCGCCCGGCTGGCGGGCCAGCGAATTGTCGGCCTGGCTGAACGCCTGGAACAACGTGCGCACATCCTGAGGCGACAGGCCAATACCGGTGTCCTGCACGCTGATGCGCAGCTGCGCGCTGTCTTGCTGCTCGTCCTCGAGCATCGCCCGCACGACGATGGTGCCCTCGCGGGTGAACTTGATGGCATTGCTCACCAGGTTGGTGAGGATCTGCTTGAGCCGCAGCGGGTCGCCTACCAGCGATGACGGGGTGTCGCGGTAGATCAGGCTGAGCAGTTCCAGCTGCTTGGCGTGGGCGGCGGGCGCCAGGATGGTGAGGGTGTCCTGGACCAGGTCGCGCAGGTTGAACGGAATGCTGTCGAGCACCAGCTTGCCGGCCTCGATCTTGGAAAAGTCGAGGATCTCGTTGATGATCCCCAACAGGTTGTCGGCCGATTTTTCGATGGTGCCCAGGTAGTCCAGCTGGCGCGGGGTCAGCTCGCTTTTCTGCAGCAGGTGGGTGAAGCCGAGGATACCGTTGAGCGGGGTGCGGATCTCGTGGCTCATGTTGGCCAGGAATTCAGACTTGATGCGGCTCGCCTCCAGGGCCTCCTTGCGCGCCATGTCCAGCTCGATGTTCTGGATCTCGATGGTTTCCAGGTTCTGGCGGACATCCTCGGTGGCCTGATCGATACTGTGCTGCAGCTCTTCATGGGCACTGTGCAGGGTTTCTGCCATGCGGTTGATGCCCCGGGCCAGT
The DNA here is from genome assembly GCF_009933855.1 of Pseudomonas sp. SG-MS2. Classification (NCBI taxonomy): domain Bacteria; kingdom Pseudomonadati; phylum Pseudomonadota; class Gammaproteobacteria; order Pseudomonadales; family Pseudomonadaceae; genus Pseudomonas; species Pseudomonas sp. SG-MS2. The sequence continues at coordinate 17,163 of NZ_MOMO01000127.1, forward strand.
TCGTCCAGCTCGTGGCTGCCCATGGCGGGCAGACGTTCTTCGAGGTGGCCGTCCTTGAGCTGGTTGACTGCATGCTTGATGCGCGCGATCGGGTCATTGATGGTGCGGCTCATGCGCATCGCCAACAGGCCGCTGAGCACCAGGCAAGCGAGTATCAGCAGCATGCTGGTGAACAGGTTGCGGTAGCCGCGCAGCAGCATGCCGTCGTGCGACAGCTCGATCTCGACCCAACCCAGCAGGCGCTCGGCTTCGGCCGGGACGGCCTCGGTGGCCAGGTCGCGGTGGTGGCCGAACACCGGCATCAGGTAGCGTGTGGCATCGTTGCCGCTGCGCTCCAACAGTTGAGTGCCCGTGCCGCCGCTGGGTGGCCGGTTGATCATGGTGGGGCCGGCGTGGGCCAGGCGGGAGCGGTCCGGGGCGAGGAAGGCCACTGCACGGACGTCGGCTTGCTCAAGGGTTTGCGCGGCAATCCGCTCCAGCTGCGCAGGCGTCTGCCGGGCCATGGCGGGCGCGGCCAGGGGGGCCAGTTGTTCGGCAATCATCTTGCCGCGTTGCAGCAGTTGAGTGCGCAACTGGTCTTGCTGCAGCCACGTGAAATAGCTGCCCAGCACCAGAGCCATCAAGCTGGCAGGCAGCACGGCCAGCAGCAGTACCCGGCTTCTGATTCCCAAACGATCGAGCACACTCGCCTCCTGTGATGTGCCTGGACGCCGTTACCGGGGTAACGGACCAAAGCGGAAAGTTACTCCGCCTGCCTGCCTAATGCACCCTTTATATGGCTGTTTTCACCCAGCCGGCGGGCGTTGATCGCAGGACGGTTGCCTATGGCGTACGCATGCTCAATAATCGCGCAATTGAGAATATGTGGCAGTTGCCAATGAATCCCGTAACTATTAATGCTTCCAGCATCCTCGCCATCGAGGATGATCCGGTGTTGGGTGCCTATCTGCACGAAGAACTGCAGCGAGGCGGCTTTGAGGTGACCTGGTGCCGCAACGGCCTGGAAGGTTTGGAAACCGCTGGTCGCCAAGCCTTCGACGTGGTCCTGATGGATATCCTGCTGCCTGGGCTCAACGGCCTGGACGCCCTGGCCCAGTTGCGTCGACGCAGCGCCACGCCGGTTATCCTGATGTCGGCGTTGGGTGCTGAGGCCGACCGTATCAATGGCTTCCAGCGCGGTGCCGACGACTACCTGCCCAAGCCTTTCAGCATGGTCGAGCTGCAGGTGCGCATCGAGGCCATCCTGCGCCGCGTTGCCCTCGAGCGTCGTCACCAGCCGCCATCGGGTGTTGCCTGTGGCGAGCTGTGGTTCGACGAGACCCTTTGCGATGTCAGCTTCGGCGGCCGCCAGGCAGGCCTTACCCCTAGCGAGTATCGCCTGTTCGAAATCCTCAACCGCAACGTCGACGAGGTGCTAAGCAAGCCTTTTCTCTACCAGCAGGTGCTGCAACGGGGTTATTCGCGGCATGACCGCAGCCTGGACATGCATGTCAGCCAGATCCGCCGCAAGCTCAAGGGCATCGGCTACCAGGACCGGCAGATCCGCACCGTGTGGGGCAAGGGCTACGTGCTCAGTGCCGGCGAAGCGGAGTAGGCCATGCTGGACCGCCACTCGCTGTTCTGGAAGCTGGCCATCCTGCTGGTGGGCTTCTGCCTGCTGATGATCGGCCTGAGTTACACCTGGGGCCGCCATATGGAAACTCAGAATGCCTTTCTCGATGAGCCTGCCCGGCAAGTGCTGCGCAGCTATGCCGGCGAGGCCGAGCAGGCGTGGCGCAGCGGTGGCCGCAGCGGGCTGGACCACTGGGTTGCGGCCATGCACCAGCGTGAACGTGGCTGGATAGGCGTGCTCGACATCAATCTGCAACCGCTCGCCAGCGCCACGCTCGGCCCCGATGTCATGCACCGGCTCACACGCCTGCGTGGTGTCGACTGGCCCATGAGCCGGCGCAGTACCGACCAGCCCTGGCTGCGCATACCGTTCCCGGGGGCGCCGGAGCAGGGCATGCTGGTGATGGAGTTGCCCGAGCGTTTCAACCCTGGCCAGTACCGGGTGCTGTGGCGGGTGTTGACCAACGGTGTCATTCCAGGGTTGTTCACCTTGCTGCTGTGCGTCGGCCTGTACCGCATGCTGATCGTGCCGCTCAACCAGTTGCGCGAGCAGGCCAATGCCTGGCGTGCCGACCAGCTGTCGGCACGGCTGGATTCGCGCACCATCGCCCGGCATGACGAACTGGGCGAGCTGGCCCGTGCCTTCGACCAGATGGCCGAACGGCTGCAGGGCACGGTGGCGATGCAACAGCAGTTGCTGCGTGATCTGTCCCATGAAATGCGCACACCGTTGAGCCGCTTGCGCGTGGCCTGCGACGGTGAAACCGACCTGCAGCGCCTGCGCGAGCGGCTGGGGCGCGAGGTGGATTGCATGCAGCAGTTGGTCGAGGACACCTTGCAGCTTGCCTGGCAGGATGCCGAGCGTGCGCCGATGAACCTTGAGCCGATCCAGGTGCAGGCCCTGTGGGACCTGCTGGCAGAGGATGCCAGTTACGAAAGCGGCTGGTCGCCCGAGCGTTTGCGCTGCGAGCTGCCAGTCGACTGCTGGGTGCAGGGCAATCTGAATTATCTGGCCCAGGCCCTGGAAAACATGCTGCGCAACGCCATCCGCCACTCCCCGGAAAACGGCCTGGTGTACTTGGCCGGGCAGCGTGAAGGTGGCTATTGGCACCTGTGGCTGGAAGATCAAGGCGGTGGCGTGGCTAACGAGGATCTGGAGCGAATCTTTGCCCCCTTCACCCGGCTCGATGGCTCGCGCCCCGGTGACGGCGGTTTCGGCCTGGGCCTGAGCATCGCCCGCAGTGCGATTCAGCGCCAGGGCGGAACCTTGTGGGCAGAAAACGGCAAACGCGGCTTGAAGCTCTGCATGCGTTTGCCGCTACACCTGCCCGCCCCCTCGCGGGAACCCTCGCAGCCACAGGCGCTAGCTACAGCTTGAAGCTTGCCGCTTATAGCTTGTAGCTATACCCACCACAGATTGCGTGATATGGCCGCGAACGGTTTGCCGGTATGATAGGCGCCCCTGCCGTCCGGATTGTGAAATACACCATGACCTTGCAGTACCCAACCATCGCCGATTGCGTCGGCAATACGCCCCTGGTTCGCCTGCAGCGCATCGCTGGAGAAACCAGCAATACCCTCCTGCTCAAGCTCGAAGGTAACAATCCGGCAGGCTCCGTGAAGGACCGCCCGGCCCTGTCGATGATCGCCCGCGCCGAACTGCGCGGTCAGATCAAGCCCGGCGACACCCTGATCGAAGCCACCTCCGGCAATACCGGCATTGCCCTGGCCATGGCGGCAGCGATCAAGGGCTACAAGATGATCCTGATCATGCCCGACAACTCCACCGCAGAGCGCAAGGCAGCGATGACTGCCTACGGTGCCGAGTTGATCCTTGTGACCAAGGAAGAGGGGATGGAAGGCGCCCGCGACCTGGCCGAGAAGCTGCAGGCCGAAGGCCGCGGCCTGGTTCTGGACCAGTTCGCCAACGGCGACAACCCGATTGCCCACTACAACAGCACCGGCCCGGAAATCTGGCAGCAGACCCAGGGCACCATCACCCATTTCGTCAGTTCCATGGGCACCACCGGCACCATCATGGGCTGCTCGCAGTACCTCAAGGAGCAGAACCCGGCGGTGCAGATCGTTGGCCTGCAACCGATGGAAGGCTCGGCCATTCCGGGCATCCGCCGCTGGCCCGAGCAGTACCTGCCGAAAATCTTCGATGCCACCCGCGTTGACCGCGTCATGGACATGTCCCAGCACGAAGCTGAGGACACCATGCGCCGCCTTGCCCGTGAAGAGGGCATTTTCTGCGGCGTGTCTTCCGGTGGTGCAGTGGCAGCCATGCTGCGCCTGTCCCGTGAAGTGGAAAACGCGGTAATGGTCGCGATCATTTGCGACCGTGGCGACCGTTACCTGTCCACCGGCCTGTTCGACCCGAGCTAAATGTCCAGAAAGAAAACCAACAGCGGCCTGCGCTTTCAGCCGGCCGGCGGTAACCGCACGCCCCAGGTCCCTGTGGGCAAAAAGCAGCGCCTGGAGATCGAGCGCCTGGCCGGTGACGGCCGTGGCATCGCTTTTTACGACGGGCGTACCTGGTTCGTCAGCGGCGCCCTGGCCGGTGAAGCGGTCGAGGCACGCGTGCTCAATGCCCGTGGCAAGGTAGTCGAGGCGCGCCTGGAGCGTGTGCTGCAGGCCAGCCCCGAGCGCCGCCAGGCGCCGTGCCGCCATTACGAGCGGTGTGGCGGCTGCAACTTGCAGCACCTGCCGCATGAGGCGCAACTGGCGCTCAAGCAGCGTACCTTGGCCGAGCAGCTGCAACGGGTTGCCGGTGTGCAACCGCAAGAATGGGCGGCGCCATTGAGCGGGCCGGAATTCGGCTATCGGCGGCGGGCGCGCGTGGCGGTGCGCTGGGATGTCAAAGCGCGTCAGCTGGAGGTAGGGTTCCGTGCCGAGGCCAGCCAGGACATCGTCGCCATCGACGACTGCGCTGTGCTGGTACAGCCTTTGCAGTCGATTCTGCGGCATCTGCCGACCGTGCTGCGTTCTCTGGGCAAGCCCCAGGCCATCGGCCACGTCGAGCTGTTCAGCGGCACGGCCGAAGCGCTGCTGGTACGCCACGTGGCGCCGCTGCCGGCCGATGACCTGGCGCGTCTGCAGGCATTCTGCAGCGAGGCCAAGGCGCAGCTGTGGCTGCAGGGTGAAGGTGAACCGGTGCCGGTGGATGCTGGCGCGAAGCTGGGCTTCACCTTGCAGCCTTGGCAGTTGGAGCTGGCCTGGCGCCCGGGTGATTTCGTTCAGGTCAACGCCCAGGTCAATACCGCAATGATCGAGCAGGCTCTGGCCTGGCTCGCTCCGCAGGCCGACGAGCGAGTGCTCGACCTGTTCTGTGGCCTGGGCAATTTCGCCCTGCCGCTGGCCCGCCAGGCGCGGGAAGTGGTGGCGGTCGAGGGTGTGCAGGCCATGGTCGATCGGGCTGCGGCCAATGCCCGAGACAACAATGTGCATAACGCACGGTTTTTTCAGGCCGATTTATCCCAGCCTTTGGCAGGCGCCGGATGGGCCGCCGAGGGCTTTTCTGCGGTACTCTTGGATCCACCGCGCGACGGTGCTTTCGAGGTGGTGCAAGGCATCGCACGCCTCAAGGCCAAGCGACTGGTTTATGTATCATGCAACCCGGCCACGCTGGCGCGAGACGCCCAGGTGCTGGTCGGCCAAGGGTACCGGTTAAAAAGGGCCGGGATTCTCGACATGTTTCCTCAGACGGCGCATGTCGAGGCCATGGCGTTATTCGAAGCGGGCTAGCAGGCTGGCCCCTTGGTGCGGTTCCCATGGACTGGGAGCCGTACGGTGATAGCCAGCGCTCCGAGTGGTGCGCTGTATGGAAAGGTAAAACAAAGATGGTACAGGTGAGAGTGCACCAGCCGGTCAATACGGACGGCAGTATCAATCTCGAAGCATGGCTGGATCATGTGGTGAGCGTCGATTCGGCACTGGATCGCGCGGCACTCGAAGAGGCCTGCGAGTTCACCCAGGAAATCGAGAAAAAGGGCAACCCGGCCAAGCATTCCTGGGCCGATGGTACCTCCAGTTTCCAGGCCGGCCTGGAAATCGCCGAAATCCTTGCCGACCTCAAGCTCGACCAGGATTCGCTGGTGGCGGCGGTGATCTACCGCTCCGTGCGCGAAGGCAAGGTGACCCTGGCCGAGGTCGGGCAGCGTTTTGGCCCGGTAGTGTCCAAGCTGATCGACGGCGTGCTGCGCATGGCTGCCATCAGTGCCAGCCTCAGCCCGCGCCAGTCGCTGGTGCTGGGCTCGCAGGCGCAGGTCGAGAACCTGCGCAAGATGCTGGTGGCGATGGTCGACGATGTGCGCGTGGCGCTGATCAAGCTCGCCGAGCGTACCTGCGCGATCCGTGCGGTGAAGTCCGCCGATGACGAGAAGCGTCTGCGTGTGGCGCGTGAGGTGTTCGACATCTATGCGCCGCTGGCCCATCGTCTGGGCATCGGCCACATCAAGTGGGAGCTGGAAGACCTGTCCTTCCGCTACCTGGAACCCGATCAGTACAAGCAGATCGCCAAGCTTTTGCACGAGCGCCGTCTGGACCGTGAGCGCTTCATCAGTGATGTGATGAACCAGTTGCAAAACGAGCTGCTGGCCACCGGGGTCAACGCCGACATCAGTGGGCGGGCGAAACACATCTATTCGATCTGGCGCAAGATGCAGCGCAAAGGCCTGGAATTCAGCCAGATCTACGACGTACGTGCGGTGCGCGTGCTGGTACCGGAAGTACGCGACTGCTATACCGCGCTGGGTATCGTCCACACCTTGTGGCGGCACATTCCCAAAGAGTTCGACGACTACATCGCCAACCCCAAGGAGAACGGCTACCGCTCGCTTCACACCGCCGTGATCGGCCCCGAGGGCAAGGTACTGGAAGTGCAGATCCGTACCCACGGCATGCACGAAGAGGCCGAACTTGGCGTCTGCGCCCACTGGCGCTACAAGGGCACCGACGTCAAGCCCAGCTCCAACCACTACGAAGAAAAGATCTCCTGGCTGCGTCAGGTGCTCGAATGGCATGAGGAACTGGGCGACATCGGTGGCCTGGCCGAGCAGTTGCGGGTCGATATCGAGCCGGACCGGGTCTATGTATTCACCCCCGACGGCCATGCCATCGACCTGCCCAAGGGCGCCACGCCGCTGGACTTCGCTTACCGCGTGCACACCGAGATTGGCCACAACTGCCGTGGCGCCAAGATCAACGGGCGCATCGTGCCGCTCAACTACAGCCTGCAGACCGGCGAGCAGGTGGAGATCATCACCAGCAAGCACGGCAACCCGAGCCGTGACTGGCTGAACTCCAACCTGGGGTACGTCACCACTTCGCGGGCCCGGGCCAAGATCGTCCACTGGTTCAAGCTGCAGGCCCGCGATCAGAACGTCGCCGCCGGCAAGACGTTGCTCGAGCGCGAGCTCAGCCGCCTGGGCCTGCCGCAGGTAGACTTCGAACGCCTGGCCGAGAAGACCAACGTCAAGACCGCCGAGGACATGTTCGCCTCGCTCGGTGCCGGTGACCTGCGCCTGGCGCATTTGGTCAACGCTGCCCAGCAGTTGCTCGAACCCGAGCGTATCGAGCAGATCGAGCTGGTACCGCGCAAGCCTACCGGCCCGCGCACTGGCAAGCGTGGCGACATTCAGATCCAGGGCGTCGGCAACCTGCTCACGCAGATGGCCGGTTGCTGCCAGCCGCTGCCGGGCGATGCCATCGTCGGCTACATCACCCAGGGCCGCGGCGTGAGCATTCACCGCCAGGACTGTGCCTCGGTGCTGCAGTTGGCAGGGCGTGAGCCGGAGCGCATGATCCAGGTCAGTTGGGGGCCGATACCGGTGCAGACCTACCCGGTCGATATCGTTATCCGTGCCTACGACCGCCCAGGTTTGCTGCGTGACGTGTCGCAGGTGCTACTCAACGAGAAGATCAACGTGCTGGCGGTCAACACCCGCTCGAACAAGGAAGACAACACCGCGCTGATGTCGCTGACCATCGAGATTCCGGGCCTGGATGCGCTGGGGCGTCTGCTGGGCAGGATTTCGCAGTTGCCGAACATCATCGAGACGCGGCGTAATCGTACCCCTTGAAACTGCGGTGGCTTCTCGTGGGCTCGCCCGCGACGAAGTCACCGCCGAAGGACCTGCTTACATGACCTATTCCCTCGAAGACCTGCTGCACCTCATGGCCCGGCTGCGCGACCCGCAGTACGGTTGCCCGTGGGACCTCAAGCAGAACTACGCCAGCATCGTGGCGCACACCATCGAAGAGGCCTATGAGGTTGCCGACACCATCGAGCGCGGGGATTTCGAGCACCTGCAGGGCGAACTCGGTGATCTGCTGTTCCAGGTGGTCTACTACAGCCAGCTGGCCCGGGAGGAGGGGCGTTTCGAGTTCGACGGTGTGGTCGATGCCATTACCCGCAAGCTGATCCGCCGTCACCCCCATGTATTTCCCACCGGTGAGTTGTACGCACCGCTGGACACGCCCAGCCTGAGCGAGGCCCAGGTCAAGTCACGCTGGGAAGAAATCAAGGCCCAGGAGCGCGCCGAGAAAAGCGAGCCCGAACAGCTGTCGCTGCTCGATGATGTGCCGGCTGCACTGCCTGCCCTGTCGCGGGCGGCCAAACTGCAAAAGCGTGCCGCCACCGTCGGTTTCGACTGGCCAGACGCCTTGCCGGTGCTGGACAAGGTCCGCGAGGAGCTCGACGAAGTGCTGCAGGCCATGGCCGACGGTGATGCCGAGGCCCTCGAGGATGAAGTCGGCGACCTGCTGTTCGCCGCCGTCAACCTGGCCCGCCATCTCAAGCAAG
>NZ_MOMO01000128.1:0-12868 GCF_009933855.1 Pseudomonas sp. SG-MS2
GCAAGCTGATCCATGGCGGCCTGCGCTACCTGGAACACTATGAATTCCGCCTGGTCCGCGAGGCCCTGGCCGAGCGCGAAGTGCTATTGGCCAAGGCACCGCACATCGTCAAACCAATGCGCTTCGTGTTGCCGCACCGCCCGCACCTGCGCCCGGCCTGGATGATCCGTGCCGGCCTGTTCCTCTACGATCACCTGGGCAAGCGCAAGCGCCTGGGCGCCTCGCGCAGCCTGCGCTTTGGCCCGGGCTACCCGCTCAAGCCGGCCATCACCCGCGGTTTCGAATATGCAGACTGCGCAGTAGACGACGCCCGCCTGGTGGTACTCAATGCCATGGCTGCACGCGAGCAAGGTGCGCACATTCATACCCGCACCCGCTGCCTGCGCGCAGAACGCGTCGATGGCCTGTGGCAGGTAGAGCTGCAGCATGCCGACGGCAGCCTGCAGACGATTCGCGCGCGTGCCTTGGTCAACGCCGCCGGTCCGTGGGTCGCCCGGTTCATCAAGGATGACCTCAAACTCGATGCACCGTACGGCATACGCTTGATCCAGGGCAGCCACCTCATCGTGCCGCGCCTGTACGAGGGGGATCACGCCTACATCCTGCAGAACGAGGACCAACGCATTGTCTTCTGCATCCCCTACCTGGACCGCTTCACCCTGATCGGCACCACCGATCGCGAATACAGCGGCGATCCGGCCAAGGTGGCGATCACCGGGCAGGAAACCGACTATCTGCTCAAAGTGGTCAACGCACACTTCAATCATCAGTTGAGCCCCAGCGATATCCTGCACACCTACTCTGGCGTGCGGCCGCTGTGCAACGACGAATCGGACAACCCGTCCGCAGTCACGCGTGACTACACCCTCGCGCTGTCCACGACCCAAGGCGAGGCGCCGTTGCTGTCCGTGTTTGGCGGCAAGCTGACCACATACCGCAAGCTTGCAGAATCGGCCATGGCAGAACTCAAGCCGTTCTTCACCCAAATGGGCAAAAGCTGGACAGCCAGCGCCACACTGCCAGGTGGTGAAGACATGAGTACACCTCAGGCACTGGTCGACGACCTGCTTGCGCGCCATCAATGGCTCGCGCCGGACATCGCCAAGCGCTGGGCGGTAACCTACGGCAGCCGCACCTGGCAACTGCTGGAAGGTGTGAGCGGCCCGCAGGATCTGGGCCAAGCGATTGGGGGTGGCCTCTTCACCCGTGAAGTCGATTACCTGCGCCAAACCGAATGGGCCGTCAGCAGTCAGGATATTCTCTGGCGCAGGACCAAGCTGGGCCTGTTCACCAGCGAGAGTGAACAGCGCGCACTGGCTGACTACCTGGCACAGGGCAACGCACGCAGCAACGCCGCCTGAATCTTGTAGGGCGACCGCATGGCGGTCGCCCTACGCTCAGGCTTCCCGCCCATACGCCTCTTTTGCCAATGCCAGGTAAAGGGCCCGTTCCTCGCTATTGAGCGCTTCCATCAATGCCGCAGCGTGCTCAAGGTACTGCTGCTCACCCGACTCGCCAGCCTGACGCTCATAGGCTTCCAGCTGTTCATGATACGGCGCGGCCAGGGCTTCGAAGCGCTCGGGATTGAGATTGCGCACAAACCCTTGCCAAAACTCTCGTTGCGCCAGTGCATTGCTCAACACGTCGATGTTTTCACCGGCGATGACGGTATTGCCCGCCCGCATGATCCGTGTGCGCGTGAGCTCCTGATAAAGAGGCAGCAAGCTCAACATGTGCTTTTCATGCAGGGGTGTTATTTAAAGCTGACGCCACGGACTCTGCGAGGTGCCCACCGTTCGGATTGCCGAACGCAATAGAGGCATTCATTCGGCGTTCCGACCACGTAGCTTTGCGCAAAAACCTTCATATAGGGTTCATGCCCAGGCTTTTCGCGGGGTTATGATCATTGTGAGAGCTTGGCACGAGTCATGCTCTACACTTGGAAGCCGAATGCACAACGCTTCATGCTGCATGCGTTGAACGAAAGAGTCCGCCAACGGCTCCATAAAAAAAACAAACACGTCGAGGAAAATTTGATGCGTATCGTTCGTCAATTGCTGGGGGCCGCCATCGCGGCTGCAGTCATCGCTTCGCCCGCCATGGCCGAAGAGCTGACCGGCACCCTGAAGAAGATCAAGGAGTCGGGCACCATCACCCTGGGGCACCGCGACTCCTCCATTCCGTTTTCCTACCTGGCTGGCAAGCCGCAACCCGTGGGTTACTCCCATGACATCCAGCTGGCAGTGGTCGAAGCCCTGAAGAAGCAACTGGGTACTGACATCAAGGTCCGTTACAACCTGGTCACTTCGCAAACCCGTATCCCGCTGGTGCAGAACGGCACCGTCGACCTGGAATGCGGCTCCACCACCAACAACGTCGAGCGCCAGCAGCAGGTCGCCTTCTCGGTGGGTATCTTCGAAGTCGGCACGCGCCTGCTGACCAAGGTCAAGGATGGTCAGCCGTCCTATAAAGACTTCGCGGATCTGGCCGGCAAGAACGTGGTGACCACCGCCGGCACCACCTCCGAGCGCATCCTCAAGGCGATGAACGCCGACAAGCAGATGAAGATGAACGTGATTTCCGCCAAGGACCACGGTGAAGCCTTCAACATGCTTGAAAGCAACCGTGCCGTGGCCTTCATGATGGACGACGCCCTGCTGGCCGGTGAAATGGCCAAAGCGCGCAAGCCCGCGGACTGGGTCATCACCGGAACGCCACAGTCTTACGAGATCTATGGCTGCATGATGCGCAAGGGTGACGATACCTTCAAGAAAGCCGTCGACGATGCCATCGTGGGCTATTTCAAGTCGGGCGAAGTCAACAAGAGCTACGACAAGTGGTTCCAGCAGCCGATTCCGCCAAAAGGCCTGAACCTTCAGTTCCCGATGAGCGACGAACTGAAAAAGCTGATCGCCGAGCCGACCGACAAGGCCGCAGACGAGAAGAAATCCTGATCCTCAGTTAGTGGCCTGGTGCGCAAGCGCACGAATCAACGCTGCAAGCCACTCATTAGTGTCTAACCTTTCATCCGAGGGCGCCAAGCGCCCCCGGATGCTCGAAGGTGCCCGTGAAACAACCGTCTGAGGGGAAATCCCGATGAATTACAACTGGGACTGGGGCGTGTTCTTCAAGTCCACCGGCGTGGGCAGCGAAACCTATCTGGACTGGTACATCACCGGCCTGGGCTGGACCATCGCCATCGCCATTTCCGCCTGGATCATCGCGCTGCTGCTGGGCTCGCTCCTTGGCGTCATGCGTACCGTGCCGAACCGCCTGGTATCGGGTATCGCAACCGCCTACGTGGAGCTGTTCCGCAACGTGCCGCTGCTGGTGCAACTGTTCATCTGGTACTTCCTGGTGCCAGACCTGCTGCCTGAGGGCCTGCAGGTATGGTTCAAGCAGGACCTCAACCCGACCACCTCGGCATTGATCAGCGTGGTCATCTGCCTGGGCCTGTTCACCGCTGCCCGCGTCTGCGAACAGGTACGCACCGGCATCCAGGCACTGCCGCGCGGTCAGGAAGCTGCCGCCCGCGCCATGGGCTTCAGCCTGCCGCAGATCTACAACAACGTGCTGTTGCCTCAAGCGTACCGGATCATCATTCCGCCGCTCACCTCCGAGTTCCTCAACGTGTTCAAGAACTCTTCGGTAGCCTCGCTGATCGGCCTGATGGAGCTGCTGGCACAGACCAAGCAGACCGCTGAGTTTTCCGCCAACCTGTTCGAGGCGTTCACCCTGGCTACGCTGATCTACTTCACCCTGAACATGGGCCTGATGCTGCTCATGCGTCTGGTCGAGAAGAAAGTCGCCGTGCCTGGCCTGATTTCCGTGGGGGGCAAGTAAATGGAAATGGATTTCAGCGAAATCATCCCGGCCCTGCCTGCCCTCTGGGAAGGTATGGTCATGACCCTCAAGCTGATGGTCATGGGCGTGATCGGCGGCATCGTGCTGGGCACCCTCCTGGCATTGATGCGCTTGTCTTCGAACAAGCTGCTTTCGAACATCGCCGGTGCCTACGTCAACTACTTCCGCTCGATCCCGCTGCTGCTGGTGATCACCTGGTTCTATCTGGCGGTGCCGTTCGTGCTGCGCTGGATCACCGGCGAGGACACCCCGGTGGGTGCCTTCACCTCCTGCGTGGTCGCCTTCATGATGTTCGAGGCCGCGTACTTCTGCGAAATCGTTCGCGCCGGCGTGCAGTCGATCTCCAAAGGCCAGATGGGCGCGGCACAGGCACTGGGCATGAACTACGCCCAGACCATGCGCCTGATCATCCTGCCCCAGGCCTTCCGCAAGATGACCCCGCTGCTGCTGCAGCAGAGCATCATCCTGTTCCAGGACACCTCGCTGGTCTACACCGTGGGCCTGGTGGACTTCCTCAACTCGGCACGTTCCAACGGCGACATCATCGGGCGCTCCCATGAGTTCCTGATCTTCGCCGGGGTCGTCTACTTCCTCATCAGCTTCTCCGCTTCGTGGCTGGTCAAGCGCCTGCAAAAAAGGATCACCGTATGATTTCCATCAAGAACGTCAACAAGTGGTACGGCGACTTCCAGGTACTGACCGACTGCAGCACCGAGGTCAAGAAAGGTGAAGTGGTGGTGGTGTGCGGCCCTTCGGGCTCTGGTAAATCCACGCTGATCAAGTGCGTCAACGCCCTGGAGCCGTTCCAGAAGGGCGACATCGTGGTCGATGGCACCTCGATTGCCGACCCCAAGACCAACCTGCCCAAATTGCGCTCGCGGGTCGGCATGGTGTTCCAGCACTTCGAGCTGTTCCCGCACCTGACCATCACCGAGAACCTGACCATCGCCCAGCGCAAGGTACTGGGCCGCAGCGAAGCGGAGGCCACCAAGAAGGGCCTGGCCCTGCTCGAACGGGTCGGCCTCAGCGCCCATGCCAAGAAGCACCCCGGCCAGCTCTCTGGTGGCCAGCAGCAACGTGTGGCGATCGCCCGCGCCCTGGCCATGGACCCGATCGTCATGCTGTTCGACGAGCCGACCTCGGCGCTGGACCCGGAAATGGTCAGCGAGGTGCTGGATGTGATGGTGCAGCTGGCCAACGAAGGCATGACCATGATGTGCGTGACCCACGAGATGGGCTTTGCCCGCAAGGTCGCCAACCGGGTCATCTTCATGGACAAGGGCTGCATCATCGAAGACTGCACCAAGGAAGAGTTCTTCGGTGACCAGGGTATCCGCGACCAACGCACCCAGCACTTCCTCAGCAAGATCCTGCAACACTAAGCCGGCCACAGTATCTGCTGCCCCGGGCCCCACCGGGCAGCGGATGCTGGTCGTGACAAGGCCACTGTGATGAAATGCGACCCCTCGCTACTTCTCCCTGCCAAGCCTGCCGTGAAATCCCGCCTGATCCGCCAATTACTGCTGCCGCCCCTGATCATCCTGCTGATGGTCGGGCTGGGCCTGGCTGGCTACCTGATCAGCGAAAGCAATGGCATACGCGCCCTGAGTGAAAACGGCGAGCGCCAGCTGGAGTTGCACGCGCGTACGGTCGAGAGCGAAATCAGCAAGTACACCTACCTGCCGAGCCTGCTGGAGCTGGAAGACAGCGTCTCGCACCTGCTCACCGACCCAGACGGCGGCTCACGCCAGGCCGTCAACGAATACCTCGAAGGCCTCAACCGCCGCAGCCGCAGCCGGGCTATCTTCGTGCTCGATACCAATGGCCGGGTACAGGCCACCAGCAACTGGCGCGATGCCGACTCGTTCCTCGGTGAAGACCTGTCCTTCCGCGCCTATTTCCAGACCGCCGTGCGCGGCGAGCCGGGCCGTTTCTACGGCATTGGCAGCACCACCGGCGAGGCCGGCTATTACCTGGCCCATGGCCTGGAAGAACACGGCAAGATCATCGGCGTGGCGGTGATCAAGGTGCGCCTGGACACCTTGGAAGAACGCTGGCAACGCGCCCGCCTGGAAGCGTTCGTCAGCGACGAAAACGGCATCATCATCCTCTCCAGCGACCCGGCGCGGCGCCTGAAGTCGGTGCGCCCCATGACCCCGCAGATCAAGGAGCGCCTGGCGCGCAGCCTGCAATATTACTGGTGGCCGCTGAACGAACTGCAGCCGCTGGCCCGTGAAACGCTGGCCGATGGCGTAGAGAAGCTGACCTTCCCGGCCAACAGTGAAACCGCCCACGGCAAAGCGCAGGAGGTGGCCTACCTGGCGCAAACCCGGCGCCTGGTGGATACCCCTTGGCATTTCACCCTGCTCACTCCCCTGCAGGACCTGCGCCGCGAGTCGATGGTGCAAGGCATTCTGGTAGGCGTGGCGTTCGCCCTGCTGGCGATCCTGGGTATCGCCTGGAACGAGCGGCGCAAGGTGATCGCCACTCGCCTGGCTGCACGCGAAGCGCTCGAAGAAGCCAACAGCCAGCTGGAGCGGCGCATTGCCGAGCGCACCGCCGACCTGCGCGCCAGCAACGAAAGGCTCAAGGGGCAGATCCGCGAACGCCGTCACGCCGAGCAGACCCTGCGCCACGCCCAGGACGAACTGGTTCAGGCCGGCAAATTGGCAGCCATCGGGCAGATGTCCACCAGCATCGCCCACGAGCTCAACCAGCCGCTGGCGGCGCTGCGGACACTGTCCGGCAACACCGTGCGCTTTCTCGAACGCGGCGCGCTGGACACCGCCAGTACCAACCTGCGCACCATGAACGAACTGATCGACCGCATGGGCCGCATCACCGCCAGCCTGCGTTCGTTCGCCCGGCGTGGCGACGACCACGGCCAGGCATCGCTGGCCAAGGCCGTGGAGGCCACCTTGCAGGTGCTGGCCAGTCGCATCAGTGGCTGCCACCTGAAGCTGCACAGCCAGTTCGACGACCTGCAACTGGCCATTGACCAGACCCGCCTGGAGCAGATTCTGGTCAACCTGATCGGCAATGCCCTGGACGCCATGGCTGCCCAGCCGGCACCTGAGCTTTGGCTGGAAGGCGAGTTGCAAGGCGACAAGTACCGCCTGCGGGTACGCGACAATGGCCATGGCATCGATGACGAGGCGCGCAAGCACCTGTTCGAACCCTTCTTCACCACCAAACCGGGCGAACACGGCCTGGGCCTGGGCCTGACCCTGTCGGCGAGCCTTGCCGCCGCCGCCAAGGGCAGCCTCAACGTCGAGCACCCTGTCAGTGGCGGAACGGCCTTCGTTCTCGCCCTGCCGCTGGTGTCCCCCCCTAATGAATCGGCAGAGCTCCCATGAACCAAGCGCCTCTTACCGTCCTGATCGTTGAAGACGACCCGCATGTGCTGCTCGGCTGCCAGCAGGCGCTGGCCCTGGAAGACATCGCCTGCGAGGGTGTCGGTAGCGCCGAACAGGCGCTGGAACGGATCGGTGATGACTTCGCCGGCATCGTCGTCAGTGACATCCGCCTGCCGGGCATCGACGGCCTGGAACTGCTCAACCGCCTCAAGGCGCGCGACCGCAGCCTGCCGGTGGTACTGATCACCGGCCATGGCGATATCGACATGGCCGTCGGCGCCATGCGCAATGGTGCCTACGACTTCATGGAGAAGCCCTTTTCGCCGGAACGCCTGGTCGACGTGGTGCGCCGCGCGCTCGAACAGCGCGGGCTATCGCGCGAAGTGCTGGCCCTGCGCCGCCAACTGGCCGAACAGAGTAGCCTGGAAGGCCGCATCATCGGCCGCTCGCCCGCCATGGAGCAATTGCGTGAGCTGATCGCCAACGTTGCCGACACCTCGGCCAACGTGCTGATCGAAGGCGAGACCGGTACCGGCAAAGAGCTGGTCGCCCGTTGCCTGCACGATTTCAGCCGGCGCCAGAACCAACCGTTTGTGGCGCTCAATTGTGGCGGCCTGCCGGAAAACCTGTTCGAGAGCGAAATCTTTGGCCACGAGGCCAATGCTTTCACCGGCGCAGGCAAGCGCCGTATCGGCAAGATCGAGCACGCCAATGGCGGTACCTTGTTCCTCGATGAAGTCGAGAGCATGCCGATCAACCTGCAGATCAAACTGCTGCGGGTACTGCAGGAGCGCACCCTGGAGCGCCTGGGCTCGAACCAGAGCATTGCGGTGGACTGCCGGGTGATCGCCGCAACCAAGGCCGACCTCGACCAGCTCGGCCAGAGTGGGCAGTTCCGCAGCGACCTGTACTACCGCCTCAACGTGGTAACCCTGGAGTTGCCGCCACTGCGCGAGCGCCGTGAAGACATCCTGCAACTGTTCGAACACTTCCTGCAGCAGTCGGCGCTGCGCTTCGACCGGGACATGCCGACACTGGACAGCCAGACCCTGTCGCGCCTGATGGCCCATGACTGGCCCGGCAATGTGCGGGAACTGCGCAACGTTGCCGAGCGCTATGCCCTGGGCCTGCCAGCGTTCAAGAAAGGCCCGAGCGGTGGCGCCAGCCAAGGGTTGGGCTTTGCCGAAGCGGTAGAGGCGTTCGAGCGCAATCTGCTCAGCGATGCCCTGCAACGCACCGGCGGCAACCTCAGCCAGGCCAGCCAGGAGCTGGGCATGGCCAAGACCACGCTGTTCGACAAAGTGAAAAAGTACGGGCTGGGCTGAACGTCTGCGAGAGGAAGGCCTACGCCACTTTCATAACCCGGCAATATGTGTCACGTCCTCGCGATGTGACTGCAGATAAGGCAGCACGGCCCCCAGCAACGGTGCCTTGAATGGCTCCTGGAACCGATGTGCCAACCCCGGGATCAGCCGCAGCTGGCTACCGCGGATATGCGCCGCCAGGTGCACCCCATGCATCACCGGCAACAAAGGGTCAGCCGTCCCATGCACCACCAATGTCGGTACGCGCAGCTGGTTGAGCAGCGCTACCCGGCTTGGCTCGGCCAGGATCGCCATGATCTGACGCTTGGCACCTTCAGGGTTGAACGCCCGGTCATAGGCCTGCGCGGCCTGCTGTACCAAAGCGGCCCGGTCATCATGCACCTGGGGGCTGCCCAACGCCGCCAGCAGGTCGGCCTGCTGCTCGATGGCCACTTCCCGATTCGGCGCACTGCGCCGGGCCAGCAGTTGCACCAGCGCTGGGGCTGGCGCCGGCAGGCCGGCAGCGCCAGAGCTGGACATGACCAGTGTCAGGCTGCGCACCCGCTCCGGCGCCATTGCAGCCATGTGCTGGGCGATCATCCCACCCATGCTGACACCCAGAACATGGAATTGACCAATCCCCAATGTGTCCATCAGGCGCAGCCCGTCACCCGCCATGTCGGTCAGCGTATAGGGCGCGGCAACCGGCAGGCCGAACTTGTAGCGCAACAGCTCGACCGTGAGATTGGCCGAGGGAGGCTGTTGGTTCCAGCGCGACAGGCCAACATCGCGGTTGTCATAGCGAATGACCCGAAAGCCTTGTCGACACAAGGCCTCGACCACATCATCCGGCCAGTGGATCAGTTGCCCACCCAGGCCCATGACCAGCAGCAAAGCCGGGTCCCGTGGCGCGCCGACACTTTGGTAAACCAGGCTCAGATCGCCTGCTTCGGCCCGCTGGACCGGTACATGAGTGTCACAACGCTGATCGGCGAAGCTCGCCGGCACGCTCACAATGAACAAGAAAAAAAGCAAAAAAGCCCGCATGAAAGAAACACCAGAATGCAGATCCCCAGTAGAGCGCGAGTCTGATGAAAATCGTTCGGGCGCGCTGCCACAGTTCCGTGACAGTTTGATGAAGCCCGCCCAGTGGTGCGGCGCAAGGTCCAGTCGACAGCGGGACCAACATGAGGGAAACTCAACTCATTCTCTGTTCACTCAAATTATGCTCTCGGAGTCAGCCGTGCTGGAGATCCGCCACCTGAAAACCCTTCATGCCCTGCGCGAGGCCGATAGCCTGGTGGAGGCTGCCGAGCGCCTGCACCTGACCCAGTCGGCGCTGTCGCATCAGTTCAAGGAGCTTGAAGAACGCCTGGGCCTGCCGCTGTTCGCACGCAAGACCAAACCTATCCGCTTCACCAGCGCCGGCCTGCGCTTGCTGCAACTGGCAGATGCCACCCTGCCGCTGCTGCGTGGTGCGGAACGTGACATCGCCCGCCTGGCCGGGGGTACTGCCGGGCGCCTGCACATGGCCATCGAATGCCACAGCTGCTTCCAATGGCTGATGCCCACCATCGACCAGTTCCGTGATGCCTGGCCGGAAGTGGAGCTGGACCTGGCTTCGGGCTTCGCATTCGCGCCACTGCCCGCCCTCGCCCGTGGTGATCTGGACCTGGTAGTGACCTCCGACCCACTGGACCTTGCCGGCATCACTTACGTGCCGCTGTTCACCTACGAAGCCATGCTCGCCGTGGCCAACCAGCACCCGCTGGCCAGCAAGCCTTACATCGTGCCCCAGGACCTGCTCGACCAGACGCTGATCACCTACCCGGTGGAGCGCGACCGGCTGGACATCTTCACCCGCTTCCTGGAACCGGCCGACATCGAGCCGGCGGCCGTACGCACCTCGGAGCTGACGGTGATGATGATGCAACTGGTGGCCAGCGGCCGCGGAGTGTGTGGCATGCCGCACTGGGCGCTGCATGAGTACAGTTCGCGCGGGTATGTGAAGGGCAAACGCCTGGGCGAGAAAGGCCTGTTCGCCACACTCTATGCGGGAGTGCGCACCGACATGCTCGATGCTCCCTACATGCGCGACTTCCTGCTCACCGCCAAGGACACCTCGTTCGCCACGCTCGATGGGGTCAGCGCGGTACGCTGAGAGCCTTGCGGTAGAGCGGCAGTATCAGGTCGCGGGTCAGCGGCGCCAGCTCAGGCATCGGTGCCTGGTCAGCGGCCAGCCAGATCACTTCCTCGATTTCCGCCGCCGGGACCACGGCCTCGGCGCTGTCGACCCGGAACAGCTCGGCCTGCACCTCAAAGCCGGGCTCGTTGGCGGCCGGTGCGCTGAAACGGCCCAGCGGGATGGCCCGAGCAGGGTCAATGCGCAACCCTAATTCCTCATGCAGTTCGCGCACCAGTGCATCCAGCGGCGTTTCACCCGCATCGATCTTGCCCCCAGGCTGCATGAACGCCTGAGTACCGCGTTTGCGTACCAGCAGGGTTCGATCCAATGGGTCGATCAACAGGGCAGCGGCAATGCGGATAACGTTGGGCATGGTCAGGCTCACCTCTTAAAAGCCTGTGAGGATCCCATGGGGCCCTGTCGCCGGCAAGCCGGGTTCACAGACGAACGGTCCCTTGCCAATCCGTCAGCGACCCGCCATAACCTTCTCATGAACCTGCCTGCCCAACAGCACCCGGTGCTTGAGCTGTTCCTCCCCGCCATCGGCACCTGGTTCCGTCGCCATTTCGCCACGGTCACCGACGCCCAGGCCCGCGCCTGGCCGTTGATTCACGCCCGCCAATCGATGCTGCTGGCCGCGCCGACCGGCTCGGGCAAAACCTTGAGCGCCTTTCTCGCGGTGCTCGACGAGCTGTTCCGTGAGGGCCTTGAACACGACGGCGAACTGCCCGCGCAAACCCAGGTAGTGTACATTTCGCCGCTCAAGGCACTGTCCAATGACATTCGCCTGAACCTGCAGGCGCCGCTCGAAGGCATCAGCCAGGCACTGCTAGACCAGGGGCTGACGCCGCCGCGCATCACCACTGCCGTACGCACCGGCGACACACCGCAAAAAGAACGCGCGGCCATGCGCAAACTGGCCCCGCACATCCTCGTGACCACGCCCGAGTCGCTCTACGTGCTGATGGGCTCTGCCTCGGGCCGCGCTGGCTTGAGCGGCGTGCACACGGTGATCGTCGATGAGATTCACGCCTTGGCCGGCAACAAGCGCGGCGCCCACCTGGCACTGACGCTGGAGCGCCTTCAAGCGCTCACCGGGCGGGGGCTGCGGCGCATCGGGTTGTCTGCCACCCAGCGCCCGGTGGAGCGCGTGGCAGCGTTTCTGGCCGGCCACCAACGCCCTTGCGCAATCGTCGATATCGGCCACGCCCGCCAGCGCGACCTTGCCCTTGAAGTGCCCCCCGTGCCCTTGGGCGCGGTCATGGCCACGGATGTGTGGAACCTGGTCTACGATCGCCTGGCAGCTCTGGCCCGCGAACACCGCACCACGTTGGTATTCGTCAACACTCGGCGCCTGGCCGAACGCCTCACCCGCCACCTCAGCGACCGCCTTGGCAAAGAGGCCGTGGCCGCACACCACGGCAGCCTGTCCAAGGAGCTGCGCCTGGATGCGGAGCAGCGCCTGAAAAACGGCCAGTTGCAGGTGCTGGTCGCCACGGCTTCCCTGGAGCTGGGTATCGATATCGGTGATGTCGACCTGGTTTGCCAGATCGCCTCGCCAGGCTCCATCGCCGCGTTCTTGCAGCGGGTCGGCCGCTCCGGGCACCAGGTCGAAGGCATCCCCAAAGGGCGCCTGTTCGCCACCTCGCGGGATGACCTGATCGAGTGCACGGCCCTGCTCGACTGTGTGCAACAGGGCGAGCTCGAGCAGTTGCACATACCCCATGCGCCACTGGACGTACTGGCCCAGCAGATCGTCGCCGAAACCAGCAACCAGCCGTGGCAGGAACAGGCATTGTTCGACTGCCTGCGCAAGGCAACGCCCTACACCGAGCTGGACACCAAGCATTACCAAGCGCTGCTAAGCATGCTCGCCGAAGGCTACAACGGACGCCAAGGCATTCGCAGCGCCTACCTGCACCGCGACGCGGTGAGCGGCACATTGCGCGGGCGCCGCGGTAGCCAGCTGACCGCGCTCACCAGCGGCGGCACCATCCCCGAGACCGCCGACTACGCTGTGCTGCTGGAGCCGCAGGCGCTGAACATCGGCAGCGTCAACGAAGACTTTGCCGTGGAGAGCATTGCTGGCGACATCTTTCAGTTGGGCAATGCGTCCTATCGGATCCTGCGGGTGGAACCCGGCCGGGTAAGGGTCGAAG
>NZ_MOMO01000129.1:0-27693 GCF_009933855.1 Pseudomonas sp. SG-MS2
GTTTACCGGGCTACGGCAGATCGACAGGGGCGCAAGGTACCGGTCACGGCAGGTGTCGCGGTAGCGCAGGGGGTCGAGGTGGTGGGGCTATCGGCGGGTTATGTACGAATTCCGTAACGGGCCGCTGTGCGGCCCGGTCGGTTGTCACAGATCCAGGGACCAGGGCTTGGCGGTGGTGCAGGCACTCACTCGGCCGGATGATCGCGCAAGAACACCAGGTGATCAGGCTTGGACTGTTCGGCGCTGTAGTAGTAGCCCTGTACATCGAACTGCTTGAGCTGCTGCGGGTCATTGACCCGTTCCTGGATCACGAAGCGGCTCATCATGCCGCGGGCTTTCTTGGCGTAGAAACTGATGATCTTGTACTTGCCGTTCTTCAGGTCCTTGAAGTCGACGTTGATTACCCGGCCATTCAGGGCGCTGCGTTTCACCGCGCTGAAATACTCGTTGCTGGCCAGGTTCAACAGCAGGTCATCGCCCTGCTCGGTCAGCGCCTGGTTCAGCCATTGGCTGATACGCGTGCCCCAGAAGGCATACAGGTCCTTGCCACGGGCATTGGCTAGCTTGGTACCCATTTCCAGGCGGTAGGGCTGCATCAGGTCGAGCGGGCGCAGCAGGCCGTACAGGCCGGAAAGCATGCGCAGGTGCTGCTGGGCGTAGGTGAAGTCGTCTTCGCTCAGGGTTTCGGCGTCCAGCCCGGTATACACGTCACCCTTGAAGGCCAGCAGGGCCTGCTTGGCATTTGCCGGCGTGAAGTCTGGCGTCCAGCTGCCAAAGCGGGCGGCGTTGAGGCCGGCGAGTTTGTCCGACAGGTGCATCAGCTCGCTGATCTGCGCCGGTGACAGCTCACGCAGTTGCACGATCAGCTCCTGGGAGTCGTCCAGGTACTGGGGCAGGGTAAAACGCTCGGTCACCGGTGGGGTGTCGTAATCGAGGGTCTTGGCGGGGGAAATCACCGTCAGCATCGGGTCGGCTCCTGGAATCGTTGCCGGGGATTCTACGGACTGAAGGGGGGAACGCCAAACTATGGCGACAATAGTCACAGACCATCGGATGAGCAGGCGCTATAGTGCGCGTTTCGCTGTGACGGAGAGACCGATCGTGCGCATTGCCGGTGTCTTGCTGGCCTCACTCCTGAGCCTGGCCGCCCAAGCCGCCCCTATCCCCCCCGCCAGCCTGGACCGCAGCCTGTGGCCCGAACAGTTGGACAGTCCTGCGTTGTTCGATGTCGCCTCGCGCGCAGAGATCCTGTCGTTTGCCCAGGTACTGCACGAAAGTGAGCTGCTCGACGATGGGGCGCTGGCTGCGCGCCTGGGCTTGCGGCAGATCAACCTGCAGAAGGTCCGGGCGCTGCGGGCGCGCATGTGGCAGCGTTTGTGGCAGGGCTACCAGCAGGCCCAGCGCAGCTGCGAGCAGGATGCCTCGTTCTGCTACGTGGTGGAGTCCATGGCCGATTTGCGCACAAGGGCTGCGACGTTCGCTACCGATGTCGGCACCTTCTATACCGGCTGGGTCGAACCAAGCCACCAGTTCCATGTGCGCTACCTGGATGAGCAACTGCGCAAGGCGGCGCTGTTGCCGCAGATCACCAGCGAGGTCGAACGCCTTTCCAATCGTGAGCGCAGCGGCGATGAGCTGAATGACCGCATGTTCTTGCTGACCTTCGTGGGCGGCCCCGGCCCCCAGGGCAGCACGACCGACACGCTGACCGCTTACCTGCGCAAACAGAAGATGCAGGGCACCTTCTTTGTACTGGGCAACCGCTTGCAGCAGCGCCGTGACGCTGGAGCGGCCGGTGCGCTGGGGCAGCTCTATGATGGCCAGTGCGTGGGGCTTCAGGGGTGGGAGTATCGCTCGCATGCGCAGTGGAATGGCTGGCAGGATTCGCTCAGGCGCAGCCAGGCGCGGATCCAGGCCGACCTGCCTGAGCAGTATGTGCCGTTGTTCCGCCCGCCCTATGGCCAGCGCCGGGCCGATGGCGAGGCATTCATGGCCAGCCAGCAGCTGCGGGTGTCGCTGTGGGATATCGACGCACAGGATGACGGCCCGTGACAGCCCAAGCCTCGGCCCAGCGGGTGGTGACCTTGATGCTGCTGTGGCGCAAGGGCGTTATCCAGTTCCATGACAGCCTGCCCAAGGCGCAGCCGGCGGTGCAATGGTTGCTGGAACATACCGCGCAAAGCGGCATTGGCTGGGAGGATTGCCGTGAATACGGCTATCAGGAATAACGGGTCTGACTTCTGACTGTAGTCCCGTCTGGGTCCATCGCCAAGTCCTGTTCGTCAATCGGAAAAATAAACTTCACCAACACGTAAAAATGCTTTTTTTAGTAATGCTTTTTGCGGTATGAAGAAACCAGACAGCCGATTCCTGCAGCACAGGTGGCGTCATCCGAGCCCACCTTGCCAGGTTCACTTCCCGCCCGTAGCAACGCGGATACGGGGAGAACGGCAGTCACTCTGCGGCGCAGCAGACCGCGCCGTGTGGCTTCGACATAAGGTGACCGAGTATGGATGACCAAGGACGCAACCCTTCCTCCAGCAAGCCAATCCTCTATGTGCTCGATACCAACGTCCTGATTCACGACCCCAACGCACTTCTCAACTTCGAGGAGCACCACGTCGCCCTTCCGATGACGGTGCTGGAGGAACTCGACAAGCTCAAGACCGGTAAACAGTCCATCGCCGCCGAATGTCGCCAGGCCATCCGCCTGATCGACCAGACCCTCGGTGACGCCTCGCCCAGCGATGTCGAGCAGGGCGTACCCATACAGCGTGGCAAGAGCGGGCCCAAGGGCTTCCTTTCGATCCTGATGAGCCCACGCAACGAACCCAACCGGCTGCTGCCGGAGAACCTCAACGACAACATCATCATCAACCAGTTGCTGGAACTTCGGGCCAAACGTGCCGACCTGGACGTGGTGCTGGTAACCAAAGACATCAACATGCGCCTGAAGGCGCGGGCCTGCGGTATCGCGGCCGAAGATTACAGCACCGACCAGCTGGTCGATGACGTCTCGCTGCTTTCCAAGGGCTACCACTCGGTCACCGGTTCGTTCTGGGACCGTGTCAGCAAGGTCGATACCCGTCAGGAGCGGGGCCGAACCTGGCACCGGGTGCAACTGATCGACAACCTGCCGGCAGTGCATGTCAACGAGTTCATCATCGATGAGCAAGGGTTCGTCGGCTGGATCAAGGGCATCCGCGAAGATGAACTGCTGCTGCTCGACCTGCACCAGGAGCCACTGCTGCACCAGGAGGCCTGGGGCCTCAAACCGCGGGATATCCATCAAAGCCTGGCGCTGTTCGCGTTGCTCGACCCGGATATCCACCTGGTCAACCTGACCGGCGCCGCCGGCTCCGGCAAGACTATCCTGGCGCTGGCAGCGGCTATCGAGCAGACCATGGTCAGCAAGCGTTACCGCCGTATCATCGCTACCCGCAGCGTGCAGGGGCTGGACCAGGAAATCGGTTTCCTGCCGGGGACCGAAGCCGAGAAAATGGAACCTTGGCTGGGTGCGATCACCGACAACCTCGAAGCGTTGCACATGGATGACGAGAGCACCCACGGCAGTGTCGAGTACATCCTCGAGCGGGTCCCGCTGCAGTTCAAATCGCTGAACTACATCCGGGGCCGCAGCTTCCAGCAGAGCCTGATCCTGATCGACGAGTGCCAGAACCTGACGCCGCACCAGATGAAAACCATCATCACCCGTGCCGGCTCTGGTTCCAAGGTGGTCTGCCTGGGCAACCTGGCGCAGATCGACACCCCCTACCTGTCCGCGACCAGTTCGGGCCTGACCTACCTGACCGAACGCTTCAAGGACTTCCCCCATGGCGTGCACATCACCTTGCAAGGTGTACCGCGCTCGGTGCTGGCCGAGTACGCCGAGTCGCACCTGTAACCTCTCGAACCGGGCGGTGCGCCGCCCGGTTTTTTCCACTGCTCAAACCTGACCCACAGGTTTACACTCTGTGTTCCCTTCACAGGAGCAGAGCAGTGCTGACACATCTTGATTCCCAGGGGCGGGCCAACATGGTCGACGTCACTGAAAAGGCCGTGACCGAGCGCGAGGCCACCGCTGAGGCGCGCGTGCGGATGTTGCCGCAGACCTTGCAGATGATCGTCGAGGGTGAGCACCCCAAGGGCGATGTGTTCGCCGTGGCGCGTATCGCCGGCATTCAGGCGGCGAAGAAGACCAGCGACCTGATTCCGTTGTGCCACCCTTTGATGCTCACCAGCGTCAAGGTCGAACTCAGCGCAGAAGGCACGGATGTGGTGCGCATCGTCGCGCGCTGCAAGCTGGCCGGACAGACCGGTGTGGAGATGGAAGCATTGACCGCTGCCAGCGTCGCGGCGCTGACGATCTATGACATGTGCAAGGCCGTGGACAAGGGTATGGTCATCGAGCAGGTGCGCCTGCTGGAAAAGCTCGGTGGCAAAAGCGGCCACTACAAGGTGGATGCGTGATGAACGTGAAAGTGATGTATTTCGCCCGTTACCGTGAGTTGCTTGGTGTGGATGCCGAGCGCCTGGAGGGCGACTTCAAGGTGCTTGACGATGTACGCCAGGCCCTGGTGGCCAAGGGTGGGCAGTACCAGGTGCTGGCCGAGCAGAACCTGATGTGCGCGCGCAACGAAGAGCTGTGCAGGCTCGATGAGCCGCTGGAAGCGGGCGATGAGGTGGCGTTCTTCCCACCGGTGACCGGAGGCTGAGCATGGCAGTGCGAGTGCAGGATGGCGCGTTCGACCCCGGGGTCGAGGTCAATGCCATGCATGCCGCCAATGTCGGCGTGGGCGCGGTGGTCGGGTTCGTTGGTTACGTGCGCGATTTCAATGATGGCCGGGACGTGGCCGGGATGTTCCTGGAGCATTACCCTGGCATGACCGAGAAGGCTTTGGCGAAGATTGTGGTCGAGGCCGAGCAGCGCTGGCCGTTGCTGAAGGTTGAAGTGCTGCATCGCATTGGTGCGCTGGAGCCTGGGGAGCCGATCGTGTTCGTCGGTGTGGCCAGTGCCCATCGGCAGGCGGCTTTCGATGCCTGCAATTTCATCATGGATTACCTGAAGACTCGTGCGCCGTTCTGGAAGAAGGAGAATACCCAGGAGGGCCCGCGCTGGGTCGAAGGCAGGCAGAGTGATCAGGATGCGGCGGGGCGCTGGTAAGGTCTGATCGATTGGCCGGGGCTTTGCCCCGGATCGCCGGCAAGCCGGCTCCGCAGGCACCCCGCTGCTCTCCAGCTCAGCGCAAACTCAGTGGCTGCAACGCAGCCCGGTATCAATGGTGTTTGCGCGGCACCGGCGTGAGCAGCTCATCCGGTGGCATCTCGCACTTGATCTTGCGCCCCAGCAACTCTTCGATCGCCGGCAACTGGTAGGAGTCATCCTCGCCGGCAAAGCTGATCGACACGCCACTGGTGCCGGCACGGCCCGTGCGGCCGATGCGGTGCACGTAGTCATCCGGGTCTTCCGGCAGAGTGAAGTTGATCACATGGCTGATGCCGTCGATGTGAATGCCTCGCCCCGCCACGTCGGTGGCCACCAGCACGGTAATCCGGCCCTCGCGGAAGCTTTCCAGGGTACGTATGCGCTTGTGCTGCGGCACATCGCCCGACAGCTGGGCGGCATTGATACCGTCGCGCACCAGTTTTTCCTCGATACGCCGCACTTCGTCCTTGCGGTTGGCGAACACCATCACCCGTTCCCACTTGTTCTGGGTCACCAGGTTGTACAGCAGCTTGTACTTGTCGCTGCCCGCCACTGCGAACACGTGCTGTTCGACGGTTTCGCTGGCGACATTCTCCGGCTCGATCTCGACGATCGCAGGGTCGGTGGTCCACTGCTTGGCCAGGTTCATCACGTCGTCGGTGAAGGTGGCAGAGAACAGCAGGGTCTGGCGCTCGCTCTTGGGCGGGGTCTGGCGAATGATCTGCCGTACCTGCGGGATGAAGCCCATGTCCAGCATGCGGTCGGCTTCGTCCAGCACCATCACCTCGACCATGTCCAGGTGCACATCGCCGCGCTGGTTGAAGTCCAGCAGGCGGCCAGGGGTAGCCACCAGGATGTCACAATGGCGCGCTTCGAGCGCCTTGAGCTGCTTGTCGAAGTCCATGCCGCCGACGAAGGTCATGACGTTCAGGCCGGTATATTTGGTCAGGGCGGCGGCGTCCTTGGCGATCTGTACCACCAGCTCGCGGGTTGGCGCGATGATCAGTGCACGCGGCTCGCCCATGTAGCGCTCTTTGGGCGGCGGCGTCTGCTGCAACTGAGAGATGATCGAGATGAGGAACGCGGCGGTCTTGCCGGTGCCGGTCTGCGCGCGCCCGATGGCGTCCTGGCCACGCAGGGTGTGGCCCAGCACCTGGGCCTGAATCGGCGTGCAGTACGGGAAGCCCAGGTCATGGATGGCGTGCATCAGCTCGTTGGAGAGCTTGAAGTCGTGGAAGCGGGTCTTGCCTTCCTGCGGTTCGACCACGAAGTCTTCCGGCTTCCACAGGCTGGCCTGGGGTTTGGGCTTGCGTTCGCGGCGCGGCTTGTCCATGGCCGGTTGCTCGGCAACGGGCGCGGCGGCAGGCATCTGGGCCTTGGCGGCGGGTTTGGTGCGCGGCGTGGAGGGCTGCGGCTCGGGCTGAGCCATGGGGGCCGCAGGCGGGGTGATGCTGGCAGCAGGAGCGGCGGCCTGAGGTGCCGGGTCTCCCTTGCCGAATATTTTCTTGAGTGCCTTGAGCACGATCGTCTCATCAACTGATTTAGGAATGTACGCCG
Source organism: Pseudomonas sp. SG-MS2 (assembly GCF_009933855.1). Lineage (NCBI taxonomy): Bacteria > Pseudomonadati > Pseudomonadota > Gammaproteobacteria > Pseudomonadales > Pseudomonadaceae > Pseudomonas > Pseudomonas sp. SG-MS2. The sequence goes on from NZ_MOMO01000129.1 coordinate 6,764, forward strand.
GGCAGTGTAATGCAAGATCTGGGCGCGGCGTAGCGGAATGCGCCCACAACTACAAGAGAGCCTGCCTATTGCAGTTGCTTGCTCAGCCAGTCGTGGATATCGCTCAGCTCTGCCACCACCACCTCGTGTTCCATTGGGTATTCCTGCCACCGCGCGGCCACGCCCCAGGTGTTCAGGTACTCGAAGGCGGTGCGGCCCATGGAGGGGATCACCACCGGGTCGTGCACGCCGTGCAGGCACAGGGCCGGGGTACGTTGCTGGCAGGCGCTCAGCTGATGGCCGTCGTTGAAGGTTGGTGCATAGGTAGACAGTGCGATCACGCCGCCCAGTGCTTCTTGCCACTTTATATAAGCAGTGTGCAGCACCACGGCGCCGCCCTGGGAGAACCCGGCCAGGATGATCCGTGCCAGGTCGATGCCTTTGGCCCGCTCGGCCTCGATCAGGGCAATGATCTGGTCAGCCGATTCTTCCAGCTGCGCTTCGTCGATGGCGCGGGCCGGGGTCATGGCCTTGATGTCGTACCAACTGGGCATTGCATAGCCGCCGTTGATGGTGACAGGCCGGGTCGGCGCCTGGGGCATGACGAACCGTGTGCTGAGCAGACGCTCCTGCATGAATTCGGCAACCGGTAGGAAGTCGTAACGGTCGGCGCCCAGGCCGTGCAACCAGATCACACAGGCGTCTGCGGTTTTCTGGGGTTCGAGAATCAACGGGTGGGTCATGACTGCTCCGAAAGTGTGCGAATCGTATGAAGGCATGCGCAAAAAGAAGGCGCTGGAAATGATTGTCGGAAAAAGAATGTCGCAACGATACAACTTTCCCTACTTGACGAGCGCTTAAACGCTTTAGCCGCCAACTGTGGTACGCCCCTTGCTATGAAACCTTCGATGCAAGGGTCGGGCCGGTACGGTAACACCCTTGTCACGCGAAGGCTGTCATAGAACAGCCCATTGCGCCATTGACCCAATAACAAGCCAACAAGGGTCGGATGCGCCTCATAAGGGTGCGGTGCAATTCCGGCTCGTACAACAAGAGCGATTTGGAGGTTGTGAATGAAGATGTTGAAAACCACCCTGGCAGTCCTCACCGCTGCCGCCGCGCTGGGCGCCGTGAGCAATGCCCAGGCCGGCGCCACCCTCGATGCGGTCAAGAAGAAGGGCTTCGTCCAGTGTGGCGTGAGCGACGGTCTTCCAGGCTTCTCGGTACCTGATGCGCAGGGCAAGATCGTCGGTATCGACGCTGATGTCTGCCGCGCCGTGGCCGCCGCCGTGTTCGGCGATGCCACCAAGGTCAAGTTCAGCCAGCTCAACGCCAAGGAACGCTTCACTGCGCTGCAGTCCGGCGAAGTCGACGTGCTGTCGCGCAACACCACCTGGACCAGCTCGCGCGATGCCGGCATGGGCCTGGTGTTCGCAGGCGTCACTTACTATGACGGCGTCGGCTTCCTGGTCAACAAGAAGCTGGGTGTGTCCAGTGCCAAGGAACTCGATGGCGCGACCATCTGCATCCAGGCAGGCACCACCACCGAGCTGAACGTGTCCGACTACTTCCGCGCCAACGGCCTGAAGTACACCCCGATCACCTTCGATACCTCCGACGAGAGCGCCAAATCGCTGGAGTCGGGCCGTTGCGACGTGCTGACCTCGGACAAGTCGCAGCTGTTCGCCCAGCGCTCCAAGCTGGCCGGGCCAACCGACTACGTGGTGCTGCCGGAAACCATCTCCAAGGAACCGCTGGGCCCGGTGGTGCGCAAGGGCGACGAGGAGTGGTTCAGCATCGTCAAGTGGACCCTGTTCGCCATGCTCAATGCCGAAGAGGCGGGCGTCACTTCGAAGAACGTCGAAGCCGAGGCCAAGTCCACCAAGAACCCGGACACCGCCCGCCTGCTCGGCGCTGACGGTGAGTACGGCAAGGACCTGAAGCTGCCCAAGGACTGGGTAGTGCAGATCGTCAAGCAAGTGGGTAACTATGGCGAGGTGTTCGAGAAGAACCTGGGCCAGAGCACTGACCTGAAGATCGACCGTGGCATGAACGCCCTGTGGAACAACGGCGGCATCCAGTACGCGCCACCTGTGCGCTGATGGCTGCACCCTGCGGCGGCATTCCGCCGCCGCAGGCTGTTCGAATCCCTACTGTCCGGGGCACTTCATGCAAAATCGAATCGGCGCACAAAAGGGGCTGACCCTGAGCGATCCACGTGTGCGCGCGTGGTTGTTCCAGATTCTCACGATCATCTTCGTGGTGGGTCTGGGCTGGTACCTGTTCCACAATACTCAAACCAACCTGCAACACCGGGGCATTACGTCCGGCTTCGACTTCCTCGACCGCAGTGCCGGCTTCGGCATCGCCCAGCATCTGATTCCCTATGTGGAGTCCGACAGCTATGCGCGGGTGTTCGTGATCGGCTTGCTCAATACCCTGCTGGTCACCTTCATCGGCGTTATCCTGGCAACGATCCTGGGGTTCATCATCGGTGTGGCTCGCCTGTCACCGAACTGGATGATCAACAAGCTGGCGACCGTGTATGTCGAGACGTTCCGCAACATCCCGCCGCTGCTGCAGATCCTCTTCTGGTATTTCGCCGTGTTCCTGACCCTGCCGGGGCCACGGGGCAGCATCAGCTTCGACGATGCCTTCTTCATCAGCAATCGTGGCCTGAACATGCCCGGCGCCACCATGGCCGAAGGCTTCTGGCCGTTCGTCGCTGCCGTGGTCCTGGCGATCGTGGCAGTCATGGCGATGGTGCGTTACGCCAACAAGCGCTTCAACGAAACCGGCGAGCCGTTCCATAAGTTCTGGGCAGGGCTTGCCCTGTTGGTGGTGATTCCAGGCCTCTGTGCATTGCTGTTCGGCAGCCCTGTGCAGTGGGAAGTCCCGCAGCTCAAAGGTTTCAACTTCGTTGGCGGCTGGGTACTGATCCCGGAACTGCTGGCGCTGACCTTGGCGCTGACCATCTACACCGCCGCGTTCATCGCCGAAATCGTGCGTTCGGGCATCCGTTCGGTCAGCCATGGCCAGACCGAAGCCGCCCGTTCGCTCGGGCTGCGCGAAGGCCCGACGCTGCGCAAGGTGATCATCCCCCAGGCACTGCGGGTGATCATTCCGCCACTGACCAGCCAGTACCTGAACCTGGCGAAGAACTCGTCGCTGGCGGCCGGTATCGGCTACCCGGAGATGGTCTCGCTGTTCGCCGGTACCGTACTCAATCAGACCGGCCAGGCCATCGAGGTGATCGCCATCACCATGAGTGTCTATCTCGCCATCAGCATCAGCATTTCGCTGCTGATGAACTGGTACAACAAGCGCATTGCGCTGATCGAGCGGTGAGGATACGCCCGTGAATGCTCATGTTTTCAAACCTGACATGCCGCCACCGGTCAAGACCGTCGGCGTGCTCGCATGGATGCGGGCAAACCTGTTCTCCAGCTGGCTCAACACCCTGTTGACCCTGTTCGCCGTGTACCTGGTATGGCTGATCGTGCCGCCGCTGCTGCAGTGGGCGTTGATCGACGCCAACTGGGTCGGCACCACGCGCGCCGACTGCACCAAGGAGGGTGCCTGCTGGGTGTTCATCCAGCAGCGCTTTGGCCAGTTCATGTACGGCTATTACCCGGCTGAGTTGCGCTGGCGCGTGGACCTGACCGTATGGCTTGCCGTGCTTGGCGCTGCGCCGCTGTTCATCAAGCGCTTCCCGCGCAAGGCCGTTTACGGCCTGGGCTTTCTGGTGGTGTACCCGTTCCTGGCCTACACGCTGCTGCATGGCGGCTACCTGGGCCTGGAAAGCGTGCCGACCAGCCAGTGGGGCGGGCTGATGCTGACCCTGGTGATCGCCACGGTGGGTATCGTCGGTGCCTTGCCGCTGGGCATCTTGCTGGCCCTGGGGCGGCGTTCAAACATGCCTGCGGTGAAGGTGGTCTGCGTGACCTTCATCGAGTTCTGGCGTGGCGTGCCGTTGATCACCGTGCTGTTCATGTCGTCGGTGATGCTGCCGTTGTTCCTGCCCGAAGGCATGAGCTTCGACAAGCTGCTGCGGGCCATGATCGGCGTGATCCTGTTCCAGTCGGCGTACATCGCCGAGGTGGTGCGCGGCGGCCTGCAGGCCATCCCCAAGGGGCAATATGAAGCCGCTGCGGCGATGGGCCTGGGCTACTGGCGTTCGATGGGCCTGGTGATCCTGCCGCAGGCCTTGAAGCTGGTGATCCCTGGCATCGTCAATACCTTCATCGCCCTGTTCAAGGACACCAGCCTGGTCATCATCATCGGCCTGTTCGACCTGCTCAACAGCGTCAAGCAGGCTGCCGCCGACCCGGCCTGGCTGGGCATGGCCACCGAGGGCTATGTGTTCGCAGCCCTGGTGTTCTGGATCTTCTGTTTCGGTATGTCCCGCTACTCCATGCACCTGGAGCGCAAGCTGGACACTGGCCACAAGCGTTAGGAGTTTCGAAATGAGTGAAGCGATCAAGCAGCCTGCCGGCCCCGAAGGCATCATCCAGATGCAGGGCGTCAACAAGTGGTACGGCCAGTTCCATGTACTAAAGGACATCAACCTGAACGTGCGCCAGGGTGAGCGTATCGTGCTGTGCGGGCCGTCCGGTTCGGGCAAGTCCACCACCATCCGCTGCCTCAACCGCCTGGAAGAACACCAGCAGGGGCGCATCGTGGTCGATGGTGTGGAGTTGACCAACGATCTCAAGCAGATCGAGGCGATCCGCCGTGAGGTGGGCATGGTGTTCCAGCACTTCAACCTGTTCCCGCACCTGACCATCCTTGAAAACTGCACCCTGGCGCCCATGTGGGTACGCAAGATGCCGCGGCGCAAGGCCGAGGAAATCGCCATGCACTATCTGGAGCGGGTACGTATCCCGGAGCAGGCGCACAAGTACCCTGGGCAGTTGTCCGGTGGCCAGCAGCAGCGCGTGGCGATTGCCCGGGCGCTGTGCATGAAGCCGAAAATCATGCTGTTCGACGAGCCGACATCGGCGCTCGACCCGGAAATGGTCAAGGAAGTGCTCGACACCATGGTTGGCCTGGCCGAGGACGGCATGACCATGCTCTGCGTGACCCACGAAATGGGCTTTGCCCGAACCGTGGCGAACCGGGTGATCTTCATGGATAAGGGGGAGATCGTGGAGCAGGCTGCGCCGGATGACTTCTTCGATCGGCCACGCAGTGACCGGACAAAGCTGTTCCTAAGCCAGATCCTGCACTGATGCTGTAGGGGCGCAAGGCCGCTCCTGCAGGGGTACGCGTTTTACCTGCAGGAGCGGCCTTGTGTCGCGAAAGGGCTGCAAAGCAGCCCCGGATCTTGAAGCCTTACTTCTCTTCCTGAGCCGCAGCCGGCGCAGGCGGCGGCCGTAGCCCCACTTCGGCGATCAGCTTCAACTGCTGCCCGTTGCGCATCACCTCGATGGTGATCTTCTCGTTGGGCTTGATCCGCGCCACCTGGTTCATCGACTTGCGCCCGTCACCGGCCGGCTCGCCATTGATGCTCAGGATCACGTCACCCAGTTGCAACCCGGCCTTCTGCGCCGGGCCATCGCGGAAAATGCCCGCTACAACGATGCCTGGGCGCCCTTGCATGCCGAACGATTCGGCCAGTTCCTGGCTCAGCGGCTGAACTTCGATACCCAGCCAGCCACGAATCACCTGACCATGCTCGACGATCGACTTCATCACTTCCAGCGCCAGTTTGACCGGTATGGCGAAGCCGATGCCCTGCGAACCGCCCGATTTGGAGAAGATCGCCGTATTGATGCCGACCAGGTTGCCGTTGGCATCGACCAGCGCGCCGCCGGAGTTGCCCGGGTTGATTGCGGCGTCGGTCTGGATGAAGTCTTCGTAGTTGTTCAGGCCCAGCTGGTTGCGGCCAGTGGCGCTGATGATGCCCATGGTAACGGTCTGGCCGACGCCGAAGGGGTTGCCGATGGCCAGGGTGACGTCACCGATGTGGATGGTGTCGGAGCGGCCGATGGTGATGGCCGGCAGGTTCTTGAGGTCGATCTTCAATACCGCCAGATCGGTTTCGGGGTCGCTGCCGATCACCCGTGCCAGGGTTTCGCGGCCGTCTTTGAGCGCCACGACGATCTGGTCGGCGCCGCTGGTGACGTGGTTGTTGGTCAGCAGATAGCCCTCGGGGCTCATGATCACCGCCGAGCCCAGGCTCGACTCCCAGCGCCGTTGCTTGGGCAGGTTGTCGCCGAAGAAGCGGCGGAACTGCGGGTCTTCGAACAGCGGGTGGGCGCTCTTGTTCACCACCTTGGTGGTGTACAGGTTGACCACGGCAGGGGCGGCGAGCGTGACGGCATCGGCATAGGACACCGGGCCTTGCATGATCTGCGTGGTCTGTGGCGCTTGTTGCAGGTTTACATCCTGGCTGGGCAGGCCGACCCACTGCGGGAAGCGCTGGATGATCAGCATGGCGATCAGTATGCCGGTAAGCAGGGGCCAGCCAAAATAACGCAAAGCCTTGAACATGAACGAATCCTGGGAGTGGGCGAGGGCCATGGTGGCGCGGCGGGGCGCGAACGCGCGCGATCATACACCGGTTTCCCCAACGCCGGCGACGGCCCATAATGGCGGCCATTATACGGGCGTTGTTCCCGTTGAACGTGCAGATTTCGAGGAGATTTTCAATGGCCGTCGCCCTTGACACCCTGGTTGAAGAAGCCGAGCGTTACCTGGGTAGCGCGAAAATCCAGGATTACTGCCCCAACGGCCTGCAGGTCGAAGGCCGCCCGCAGGTCAGCCGCATCGTCAGCGGCGTCACCGCCAGCCAGGCATTGCTGGATGCGGCGGTCGAGGCACAGGCCGACCTGGTGCTGGTACACCACGGTTATTTCTGGAAGGGCGAGAACCCGTGCATTACCGGGATCAAGCAGCGGCGCTTGAAAACCCTGCTCAAGCACGACATCAGCCTGCTGGCCTTCCACTTGCCGCTGGATGTGCACCCTGAGGTCGGCAACAACGTGCAACTGGCCCGCCAGCTGGACATCACCGTCGAAGGGCCGCTGGACCCGAACAACCCCAAGGTGGTCGGGCTGGTCGGCTCCTTGGCCGAGCCTGTGACGGCGCGCGATTTCGCCCGCCGTGTGCAGGAGGTCATGGGGCGTGAACCCCTGCTGGTCGAAGGTGACCAGGTGATCCGTCGCGTCGGCTGGTGTACGGGCGGTGGGCAGGGCTATATCGATACGGCCATTGCTGCCGGGGTGGACTTGTTCATCAGTGGTGAGGCGTCCGAACAGACCTACCACAGTGCCCGCGAGAATGGCGTGAGCTTCATTGCCGCCGGGCATCATGCCACCGAGCGCTATGGTGTGCAGGCGCTGGGCGACTACCTGGCGCGGCGCTTTGCTCTGGAGCACCTGTTCATCGACTGCCCGAACCCTATCTGAGGCCGCAGAGCGGCCCTTTGATAGCCAAACCCCCAGTCATATCGTTAGACCTTTTCGATCTAGTCCGGCGCCTAAATAGAATCAGCCGCTGTGATAAAGTGGCTCGCTCGAACACGGCCCGAAGGCCGTCCATAAGATCGTTTTACGTGAGTAGCCATGGTCGACAAACTGACGCACTTGAAACAGCTGGAGGCGGAAAGCATCCACATCATCCGCGAGGTGGCCGCCGAGTTCGACAACCCGGTGATGCTGTACTCGATCGGCAAGGATTCCGCCGTGATGCTGCACCTGGCGCGCAAAGCCTTCTTCCCAGGCAAGCTGCCGTTCCCGGTGATGCACGTCGACACCCAGTGGAAATTCCAGGAGATGTACCGCTTCCGCGACAAGATGGTCGAGGAAATGGGCCTGGAGCTGATCACCCACGTCAACCCCGAAGGTGTGGCGCAGGGCATCAACCCGTTCACCCATGGCAGCTCCAAGCACACCGACATCATGAAAACCCAGGGCCTCAAGCAGGCACTGGACAAGCATGGTTTCGACGCCGCTTTCGGTGGTGCCCGCCGCGATGAAGAGAAGTCACGTGCCAAAGAGCGCGTCTACTCGTTCCGTGACAGCAAGCACCGCTGGGACCCGAAGAACCAGCGCCCGGAACTGTGGAACGTCTACAACGGCAAGGTCAACAAGGGCGAGTCGATCCGCGTGTTCCCCCTGTCGAACTGGACCGAGCTGGACATCTGGCAGTACATCTACCTTGAAGGCATCCCGATCGTGCCGTTGTACTTCGCCGCCGAGCGTGAAGTCATCGAGAAGAACGGCACCCTGATCATGATCGACGACGAGCGCATCCTCGAGCACCTCTCCGAGGAAGAGAAAGCGCGCATCGTCAAGAAGAAGGTGCGTTTCCGTACCCTGGGCTGCTACCCGTTGACGGGTGCTGTCGAGTCGGAAGCCGAGACCCTGACGGACATCATTCAGGAAATGCTCCTGACCCGAACGTCCGAACGCCAGGGCCGTGTCATCGACCACGATGGCGCCGGTTCCATGGAAGACAAGAAACGCCAAGGCTACTTCTAATTTCAGGGTTACTCCATGTCGCACCAATCTGATCTGATCAGCGAGGACATCCTCGCCTACCTGGCCCAGCACGAGCGCAAGGAACTGCTGCGTTTCCTGACCTGCGGCAACGTCGACGACGGCAAGAGCACCCTGATCGGGCGCCTGCTGCACGACTCCAAGATGATCTACGAGGACCACCTCGAGGCCATCACCCGTGATTCGAAGAAGTCCGGCACCACCGGTGAGGAAGTCGACCTGGCGCTGCTGGTCGATGGCCTGCAGGCCGAGCGTGAGCAGGGCATCACCATCGATGTCGCCTACCGCTACTTCTCCACCGCCAAGCGCAAGTTCATCATCGCCGACACCCCGGGCCACGAGCAGTACACCCGTAACATGGCCACCGGCGCGTCCACCTGTGACCTGGCGATCATTCTGGTCGATGCCCGCTACGGCGTGCAGACCCAGACCCGCCGCCACAGCTACATCGCTTCGTTGCTGGGCATCAAGCACATCGTCGTCGCGGTCAACAAGATGGACCTCAAAGGCTTCGATGAAGGCGTCTTCGAGGAAATCAAGGCCGACTACCTGAAGTTCGCCGATGCCATCAACCTGACCCCGAGCAGCCTGCACTTCGTGCCGATGTCGGCGCTCAAGGGCGACAATGTGGTCAACCGCAGCGAGCGTTCGCCGTGGTACACCGGCCCTGCGCTGATGGAAATCCTCGAAACCGTCGAGGTCGCGGCCGACCGCAACTTCACCGACCTGCGTTTCCCGGTGCAGTACGTCAACCGCCCGAACCTGAACTTCCGCGGCTTCGCCGGTACCCTTGCCAGCGGCGTTGTGCACAAAGGTGACGAAATCGTCGTACTGCCCTCGGGCAAGAGCAGCCGGGTCAAGTCCATCGTCACCTACGAAGGTGAACTGGAGAACGCCGGCCCAGGCCAGGCCGTGACCCTGACCATGGAAGACGAGATCGACATCTCCCGTGGCGACCTGCTGGTGCATGCCGACAACGTCCCGCCAGTGACCGACCAGTTCGACGCCATGCTGGTATGGATGGCCGAAGAACCGATGCTGCCGGGCAAGAAATACGACATCAAGCGCGCCACCAGCTACGTGCCAGGCTCGATTGCCAGCATCACCCACAAGGTCGATGTGAACACCCTCGAAAAAGATGCAGCCAGCGCGCTGCAGCTGAACGAGATCGGTCGCGTCAAGGTGTCGTTGGACAGCGCCATCGCCCTGGACGGCTATGACAGCAACCGCACCACCGGTGCGTTCATCGTCATCGACCGCCTGACCAACGGCACCGTCGGCGCCGGCATGATCATCGCTCCGCCTGTTCTGCCGCACGGCAGCACCGGCCAGCATGGCAAGCAGGCCCACGTGTCCACCGAAGAGCGCGCCCTGCGCTTCGGCCAGCAGCCAGCCACCGTGCTGTTCAGCGGCCTGTCCGGCGCTGGCAAGAGCACCCTGGCCTATGCCGTGGAGCGCAAGCTGTTCGACATGGGCCGTGCGGTGTACGTGCTCGACGGCCAGAACCTGCGCCACGACCTGAACAAGGGCCTGCCGCAAGACCGCGCCGGTCGCACCGAAAACTGGCGCCGCGCCGCCCATGTGGCGCGCCAGTTCAACGAAGCCGGCCTGCTGACCCTGGCCGCGTTCGTGGCCCCGGACGCCGAAGGCCGCGAGCAGGCCAAGGCGCTGATCGGCAAGGAGCGCCTGGTGACCGTTTACGTCCAGGCCTCGCCATTGGCCTGCCGTGAGCGCGACCCGCAAGGCCTGTACGCAGCCGGTGGCGACAACATCCCGGGTGAAAGCTTCCCGTTCGATGTGCCGCTGGATGCTGACCTTGTGATCGACACCCAGGCCACTAGCGTGGACGAAGGTGTGAAACAGGTGCTGGACGTGCTGCGTCAGCGCGGCGCGATCTAAGCGCTGGCTGCTGCATCAAAAAACCCGCTTCGGCGGGTTTTTTGTTTATTGGAGGGCGCATGGCTAATCCGCTACATCCGGTGGAAAGGATGATGGCCAAGGCGCCGAAAGTGCCAAGAAGGCTTGAGCCAGCTAGTTCCTTTTGCCTTCGACGGTTTTAAAGTGCAGGTCGTAGTCGCTTTGTCTTTCACACCCTTGCTTGTAAGGGTCCATGTCACATCCGAATCTCAGCTCCTGCTGGTCAGGCAACAGAAAAAATTTGCCATCGGCGCAGCCGGACAGTAGCAGTATCGGTACCAATAGAGACTTGTTCATTTCAGATCCTTGAACAGGGGAAGCCCCTTTGATTGTCGCCACGTGATGATACGAGCGATCACCTGCTTTGCGCAGCCATCCTGTACGGTTTCGGGGTATTAGATAAGGTCGGAGCCGGCGGGGTGGCCTGTGATGTCGATGAAATGCTCGAGCAGGCGATCTTGCCAGGCTGAGGTTCCGGCTGCCTGCAGCAATTCTTCCACTACGAACTCGAACTCGGCATAACCGTAGTCCGCGATGCTATGTTTTCGACTGATCACCATGCTATCTGCGCAGAGAGCGCGTACTGCAGTGCGCTCATGATGAGAAGGTTCTCGGTGTCGTACATCAGGCCACCGGATTTGGGCGGGGGCCAGCCTTGCTTGATGCGGTTGAGTTGGGAGGGGATGAATTGTTGGGAGTAGACGGGCTCTTCGGCGATTGCCAGCCAGAAGGCGTGGGGAGAAATTGTCGAAGTCGTGTAACAGTTTGTTTTTGAGCCATGTAGACATCCTCTTGGTCGCTACATGGTCAGCGTGCTTCAGGCGGTTTTTCCCGTATCTCAGGCATGGCCTGTCAACCAGTAGGAGCCTTCCTACCGGCTTGAAAGATCTCATTCAGATATGCGTTTCCGACACGGGGATCACGCGTTTTTCCTTAACTGCCTTGTAGGAAAAACTCGAATAGATCTCCTTCACCCCGGGCAAGCGCTGCAGCACTTCGCGGGTAAATTCGCCGAACGACTCCAGGTCCCGTGCGAGGATTTCCAGCAGGAAGTCATAGCGCCCGGAGATGTTGTGGCAGGCGACGATCTCGGGGATTTCCATCAGCCGCTGCTCGAACGCCAGCGCCATTTCCTTGGTGTGCGAGTCCATCATGATGCTGACGAAGGCAGTCACCCCAAACCCCAGCGATTTGGGCGACAGAATGGCCTGGTAGCCGGTGATGTAGCCGTTGTCTTCCAGCAGCTTGACCCGTCGCCAGCAGGGCGAGGTGGTCAGGGCTACCTGGTCGGTGAGTTCGGCGACGGTGAGGCGGGCGTTGTCCTGTAAGGCGGCGAGTAGGGCGCGGTCGGTGCGGTCGAGGCTTGAAGGCATGTTTTGCCCTCCTGGTCCGTTAATTGTTGTTTTTGTTCCAGCAAGCACGCAGATGCGTGGGCTATTTTGGAAAAAATCAGGCAGCTCGGTGGCATAAGCTTATAACAAACCACAAGAGGCTGTTGCGATGCGCGACTCCCATAACAACACCGGTTTTTCCACTCGGGCCATTCACCATGGCTACGACCCGCTTTCCCACGGTGGTGCCCTGGTGCCACCGGTGTACCAGACCGCTACCTATGCCTTCCCGACTGTCGAATACGGTGCTGCCTGCTTCGCCGGGGAGGAGGCGGGGCACTTCTACAGCCGCATCTCCAACCCCACCCTGGCCTTGCTTGAGCAGCGCATGGCCTCGCTGGAGGGCGGTGAGGCGGGATTGGCGCTGGCGTCGGGGATGGGCGCCATCACTTCGACCATCTGGACCCTGCTGCGGCCTGGTGATGAGTTGATCGTCGGGCGCACCTTGTATGGCTGCACCTTCGCGTTCCTGCACCATGGCATCGGCGAGTTCGGGGTCAAGATTCGCCATGTCGACCTTAACGATGCCAAGGCCCTGAAAGCGGCGATCAACGGCAAAACGCGGATGATCTACTTCGAAACGCCGGCCAATCCCAACATGCAATTGGTGGATATAGCGGCCGTCGTCGAGGCAGTGCAAGGCAGTGATGTGCTTGTGGTGGTCGATAACACCTACTGCACGCCTTATCTGCAGCGGCCGCTGGAGCTTGGGGCGGACTTGGTGGTGCATTCGGCGACCAAGTACCTTAGTGGCCATGGCGATATTACCGCCGGCCTGGTGGTGGGGCGCAAAGCGCTGGTCGACCGCATTCGCCTGGAAGGGCTGAAAGACATGACCGGGGCTGTGCTTTCGCCGCATGACGCTTCGCTATTGATGCGCGGTATCAAGACCCTTGCACTGCGCATGGACCGCCACTGCGCCAATGCGCTGCAGGTGGCGCAATGCCTGGCTCGGCAGCCGCAGGTAGAGCTGATTCATTACCCGGGGTTGCCGTCGTTTGCCCAGTACGAACTGGCACAGCGGCAGATGCGTTTGCCGGGCGGGATGATTGCGTTTGAGCTCAAGGGTGGTATCGAGGCTGGGCGGCGCTTCATGAATGCCCTGCAGCTGTTTGCCCGGGCAGTGAGCCTGGGGGATGCCGAGTCGCTGGCGCAACACCCGGCGAGCATGACGCACTCAAGCTATACGCCGCATGAGCGGGCGCAGCACGGGATATCGGAAGGGCTGGTTCGCCTGTCGGTAGGGCTGGAGGATGTGGAGGACCTGCTGGCAGATATCGAGGTGGCGTTAAAGGCGTGTGCATGAACTTGCTTGGAGGATCGGGAACAATTGCCCAATGCCTTACAGGATCAGGCGATGTCACTTTGGATGAGCTGGTGAATCGGCCGGCTTATCCAAGAGGAGTTTGACAATGACCGTATTCCCGAAATACATCGACCTGCTCATTTGCCGCAGTGGCGGTGACGAGGATGAAGGTGGCCAGTCCTGGCGCAAGCCTTGATCTGAACTGGGAACCCCGCACTGCCGGGGTTTTCCTTGGCGATTCGAAGCACAAAAAAGGCCTCTTGCGAGGCCTTCTTTCATTTCAGCGCTTGAGTCCGTAGCTCTCATCGAGCATGCCCGGAGAGTTAGGCGTCTTCGGCGCATAGTCGCGTGGGACTTCTGCGGTGTCCTTCGGCGGCGTCAGGCGGTCACGTGGTGCCTGGGCCGACTCGGAGTGCAGTGCAGCCAGCAGGCGCTGGCGAGTGACTTCATCGAGGGCCAGGCTATTGGCGCCTTCGGCCAGGTGATCCTGGACATCCTGGTAGCTCTGGGTCAGTTTCTTGACCAGCATTGCGGTGCTGTTGAAGTGGGTGACCACTTCGTTCTGGTAGCTGTCGAAGCGCTTCTGGATGTCGTCCAGTTGGCGCTGGGTGTTGGTCGGCGCAGCATTGGGCAGCAGGCGGGCCACGATGAAACCGACCGCCACACCGATGACCAGGGCCAGGGTTGGCAACAACCAAACAAGGAGCGAGAGTTCCACGAGTCCTTCCTCTATAAACGGCTTTGCTTTACGTTAACGGCTCAGACCTGCGCTGTATACCGCGAGCGATCGCAAATCAGAACAGAATTCCTACCCTAGACGAATCGACCCCCTTCGAGGTCACGGAGTGAGTGCCTTGCTTGTCCGCGAAACCCCCTTGTTCATCGATGGCCCCGTCGGCCAGCTGGAAGCCTTGTACCTGGACGTGGCCGACGCCCGTGGCGCGGTGCTGATCTGCCACCCCAATCCGGTTCAGGGTGGCACCATGCTCAACAAGGTGGTCTCGACCCTGCAGCGCACGGCACGCGACGCTGGCTACGTGACATTGCGTTTCAATTACCGCGGTGTTGGCCAGAGCGCGGGCAGCCATGACATGGGCGCTGGTGAAGTGGCCGACGCACAAGCTGCCGCAGCCTGGTTGCGCGAAAAACACCCGCACCTGCCGCTGGTGTTGATGGGCTTCTCGTTCGGCGGCTTTGTCGCCACCAGCCTGGCCGGGCGCCTTGAGAGCGCCGACGTCACGCTGCAGCACCTGTTCATGATTGCCCCGGCCGTGATGCGCCTGACTGCAGAGTTCCCCTTGCCGCAGCGCTGCCCGATCACCGTGGTGCAGCCAGATGCCGACGAAGTCGTTGCACCGCAGCTCGTTTACGAATGGTCTGACGCGCTGTCGCGCCCCCATGAGCTGCTGAAAGTGGCAGAATGCGGACACTTCTTCCATGGCAAGCTGACCGATCTGAAGGATCTGCTGCTGCCGCGCCTTTCGAATTGAGCCAAGCCTGAATAAGCGAACACCCATGACCACGCGCATTCTCACTGGTATCACCACCACCGGTACCCCACACCTGGGCAACTACGCCGGTGCCATTCGCCCGGCGATCGTCGCCAGCCAGCAGCCGGGCGCCGACTCGTTCTACTTTTTGGCCGACTACCACGCCCTGATCAAGTGCGATGACCCGCTGCGCATTCAGCGCTCGCGTCTGGAAATCGCTGCTACCTGGCTGGCCGGCGGCCTCGACCCGGACAAAGTGACCTTCTACCGTCAGTCCGATATTCCCGAGATTCCCGAGCTGACCTGGCTGCTCACCTGCGTCGCGGCCAAGGGCCTGCTCAACCGTGCGCACGCCTACAAGGCTTCGGTGGATAAGAACCTCGAAAATGGCGAAGACCCGGACGCCGGCGTGACCATGGGCCTTTACAGCTACCCGGTGCTGATGGCAGCGGACATCCTGATGTTCAACGCGCACAAGGTGCCGGTCGGTCGCGACCAGATCCAGCACGTGGAAATGGCCCGTGACATCGGCCAGCGCTTCAACCACCTGTTCGGCCAAGGCAAGGACTTCTTCGCCTTGCCAGAGGCGGTTATCGAAGAAAGTGTGGCGACGTTGCCTGGCCTGGACGGGCGCAAGATGTCCAAGAGCTATGACAACACCATCCCGCTTTTCTCCAGCGCCAAGGACATGAAGGACGCCATTTCGCGCATCGTCACCGACTCGCGTGCACCTGGCGAAGCGAAAGACCCGGACAACGCGCACCTGTTCACCCTGTTCCAGGCCTTCTCGACGCCGGTGCAATGCGCCGAGTTTCGCGAAGAACTGCTGCAGGGCCTGGGCTGGGGCGAGGCCAAGCAGCGCCTGTTCCAGCTGCTTGACGGGCAACTGGCCGAGAAGCGTGAGCACTATCACCAACTGATTTCCCGCCCGTCGGACCTGGAAGACATCCTGCTGGCCGGCGCTGCCAAGGCCCGCAAGACCGCCACGCCGTTCCTCGAGCAACTGCGCGAGGCCGTTGGCCTGCGCTCGTTCCGTAGCAGCGTGCAGGCCACTACAGAGGTGAAGAAGAAGGCCGTCAAGAGCGCACGCTTCGTCAGCTTCCGTGACGAGGACGGCAGCTTCCGCTTCCGCCTGTTGGCCGCTGATGGCGAGCAACTGCTGTTGTCTCGCAGCTTCGCCGACGGCAAGAGCGCGGGTGCGGTGAGCAAGCAGTTGCAGCAGGGCGGCGACGCCGATGTGCGTGTCGAAGGCCTGGGCTTCAGCTTGTGGCTGAACGGCGAGCAGGTTGCCGACGGGCCGCAGTTTGCCAGTGCCCAGGCCCGTGACATGGCCGTTCAAAGCCTGCGTGAGGCCCTGGCGCCGCAGCAGGACTGAGACAGTTTGACGCAAGTCTGATTGCCATTAGGCGGGCCGGTCGCTACAGTGACGGCCCGTTTTTTGTTGCCTCGCTAACGAAATCATGACGCCCCTAGAACGATATCAAGCAGATCTGAAACGTCCCGACTTCTTCCATGATGCGGCGCAGGAAACTGCGGTGCGTCACTTGCAGCGCCTGTACGACGACCTGGTGCACGCGCAGAACAACAAGCCGGGCATGTTCGGCAAGCTGTTCGGCAAGAAGGAGCAGACGCCGGTCAAAGGCCTGTATTTCTGGGGCGGGGTAGGCCGGGGCAAGACCTACTTGGTCGATACCTTCTATGAAGCGCTGCCGTTCAAGCAGAAGATGCGTACGCACTTCCACCGCTTCATGAAGCGGGTGCACGAGGAGATGAAAACCCTCAAGGGCGAGAAGAACCCGCTGACCCTGATCGCCAAGCGCTTCAGCGATGAAGCCAAGGTGATCTGTTTCGACGAATTCTTCGTCTCCGACATCACCGATGCCATGATCCTCGGCACCCTGATGGAAGAGCTGTTCAAGAACGGCGTATCGCTGGTGGCGACCTCCAACATCGTCCCCGACGGCCTGTACAAGGATGGCCTGCAGCGTGCGCGCTTCCTGCCGGCCATCGCCATGATCAAGCAGTATACGGACGTGGTGAACGTCGACAGCGGGGTCGACTACCGCCTGCGTCACCTGGAGCAGGCCGAACTGTTCCACTTCCCGCTCGACGAGGCTGCCGAGCAGAGCATGCGTGCGAGCTTCAAGGCGCTGACACCCGAGTGCACCCAGGCCGTCGACAATGACGTGCTGATGATCGAGAACCGCCCGATCCATGCGCTGCGTACCTGTGACGATGTCGCCTGGTTCGACTTCCGCGCCCTGTGCGACGGGCCGCGCAGCCAGAACGACTACATTGAACTGGGCAAGATTTTCCATGCCGTGCTGTTGAGCAACGTCGAGCAGATGGGCGTCACCACCGACGACATCGCCCGGCGTTTCATCAACATGGTGGACGAGTTCTACGACCGCAACGTCAAGCTGATCATTTCGGCCGAGGTAGAGCTGAAGGATTTGTACACCGGTGGGCGCCTGAGCTTCGAGTTCCAGCGCACCTTGAGCCGGTTGCTGGAGATGCAGTCGCACGAATTCCTGGCCCGCGCGCACAAGCCCTGAGGTCCTTGCGCTGTAGGAGCGGCCTTGCCGGGGCGTCGGACCGTTCGGAAAGGGGCGCGCAGCGGCCCCGATGTTTTTTGTGGCGCCACAGAACCTGGGGCCGCTGCGCGACCCTTTCCGACCGGTCCGGCGCCCCGGCAAGGCCGCTCCTACAGATGGTCGCTTGGGCTGAATTCAGGCTTCCTGCATAAACTGCTGCCGATACTGGTTCGGCGACAACTCCGTGTGCTGGCGGAACAGCCGCGCAAAGAAACTCGCATCGTCATAGCCGACTTCATAGCTGATGGTCTTGATGCTCTTGCGTGTGCTCGACAGCAACCCCTTGGCTGTTTCTATCCGTAGCCGCTGCAGGTAGTGCAGCGGCTTGTCGCCGGTCGCGCCCTGGAAGCGCCGCATGAAGTTGCGGATGCTCATGCCATGGTTGCGGGCCACATCCTCGAAGCGGAACTTGTCGGCGAAGTGCTCCTCGAGCCAGTGTTGAATCTGCAGGATGATCAGGTCCTGGTGCAGCTTCTGCCCACCGAAACCCATGCGCCCAGGGGTGTAGTTGCGCTGCACTTCGTAGAGGATGTCACGGGCCACGGCGCGGGCCACGTTGGCCCCGCAGAAGCGTTCGATCAGGTAGATGTACAGGTCGCAGGCCGAGGTGGTGCCGCCGGCGCAGTAAAGGTTGTCGGCGTCGGTCAGGTGCTTGTCCTGGTTCAGCCGGATCTTCGGGTAGCGCTCGGCGAAGCTGGTGAAGAAGCGCCAGTAGGTGGTCGCCTCCTTGCCGTCGAGCAGGCCGGACTCGGCCAGCCAGAATACCCCGCTGGCTTCAGCGCAGAGTACGGCGCCGCGGGCATGTTGCTCGCGCAACCAGGGCAGCACTTGCGGATAACGTTGCAGCAGGTTGTCGAAGTCTTCCCAGAAGGCTGGGAGGATGATCACATCGGCGTCGTCCAGGCCGCCATCGACCGGCAGCTGCACATTGCTGAAACTGTCCACCGGCTGGCCGTCGGGGCTCACCAGGCAGATCTCGAACATGGGCTGCAGGCCCAGGCCCAGCTGTTTGCTGTAGCGCAGGCTGGCGAGGTGGAAAAAGTCCTTGGCTTGCATCAAGGTCGAAGCGAACACCTTGTCAATGGCCAGGATGCTGACGCGCCGCAATGACGCGGAGGGTTGGGTAAACATCATTGTCATTGTTCTTATAGGGTAGAGTGGTCAATCACCGGCTGGATCGTCTTATGTTTTTTGTCGAGCTGCAAGCTTCAAGCTGCAAGCGGCAAGAAAAAAGCAGAGGCTGCGACACCGCTCTGCTTTTTCTTGCAGCTTTGTTCAAGGTGCCGGGTTGGGCTGCTCCTGATGAACGGCCTCGATCGCCGCCAGCAGCTCATCACTCAGGTTCAGCTCCAGGCTTTTGAGGTTGCTCTGAAGTTGTACCAGGTCAGTGGCACCGATGATGTTGCTGGTCACGAAGGGCTGGCGGGTGACGAATGCCAGGGCCATTTGTGCCGGGTCCAGCCCGTGTGCCTGGGCCAGTTGCACATAGCGGCTGCAGGCCGCCACGGTCTGCGGGTTGGAGTAGCGGGCGAAGCGGCTGAACAGGGTCAGGCGGCCTTTTTCCGGCCGGGCGCCGTTCTCGTATTTGCCCGACAGCATGCCGAAGGCCAGCGGCGAGTAGGCCAGCAGGCCACACTGCTCGCGGATGGCCACTTCCGCCAGGCCCACCTCGAAGCTGCGGTTGAGCAGGTTGTACGGGTTCTGGATCGACACCGCCCGTGGCCAGCCGCGGGTTTCGGCCAGTTGCAGGAACTTCATGGTGCCCCACGGCGTTTCGTTGGAAAGGCCAATGTGGCGGATCTTGCCTGCCCGCACCTGCTCGTCGAGCACCTCGAGGGTTTCTTCCAGGGGGGTGAACAGGTCATGCGGCAGGTGCTGGTAACCCAGCTTGCCGAAGAAGTTGGTGCTGCGCTCCGGCCAGTGCAGCTGATACAGGTCGATACGGTCGGTTTGCAGGCGCTCAAGGCTCGCATCCAGCGCCGCCACGATGTGCTGGCGGTTGTGCTTGAGCTGGCCGTCGCGGATGTGGCTGATACCGTTGCCGGGGCCGGCGACCTTGCTGGCGAGAATCCAGTCATCGCGGTCGCCGTGCTGGCGGAACCAGTTGCCGATGATGCGCTCGGTGGCGGCATAGGTCTCGGGGCGTGGCGGCACCGGATACATTTCGGCGGTGTCGATAAAATTGACCCCGCTGGTTTTGGCCAGTTTGATCTGGGCGAAGGCCTCGGCCTCGTCGTTCTGCTCGCCCCAGGTCATGGTGCCCAGGCACAGGGCGCTGACATCGAGATCGGTACGGCCGAGCTTGCGGTATTCCATCGGGAAAACACTCCTTGGCAAAGACACCCATAAAAGCAGGTTGAAATTTTTCGCGCAATCTGGATAATTCGGCCCCTCTCCGTGTGGCGGAAGTGATGCACCACCACGCAGGAAGAACCCCGTCGAACATTGGCGTGCCCGACCCGAGCCCCCAAAAGCGTCTGTGTTCGGCTGCGCGCTTGCCCTTGGCAAGCTGTGCACTATCCAGTAAGATTCGCCGTCTATTTTTCGCTGGGCGGCCTCTGAGGCTTTAGAGAATGAAAACTTTTACTGCTAAACCGGAAACAGTAAAGCGCGAGTGGTTCGTAGTCGACGCCGCTGGCCAGACCCTGGGTCGTCTGGCTACCGAAATCGCTAGCCGTCTGCGTGGCAAGCACAAACCAGAATACACTCCTCACGTTGACACCGGCGACTACATCGTCGTCATCAACGCCGAGCAAATTCGTGTAACTGGCGCCAAGTCTTCCGACAAGATGTACTACTCCCACTCCGGCTTCCCGGGCGGTATCAAGGAAATCAACTTCGAGAAGTTGATCGCCAAGGCCCCTGAGCGTGTTATCGAAACCGCGGTCAAAGGCATGCTGCCGAAGAACCCGCTGGGTCGCGACATGTACCGTAAGCTGAAAGTGTACGCGGGTGCTGCTCACCCACACACTGCTCAGCAGCCTCAAGAACTGAAGATCTAACGGGATAGTTCATTATGTCGGCGACTCAAAATTACGGCACTGGCCGTCGCAAGACCGCAACCGCTCGCGTTTTCCTGCGTCCGGGTACTGGTAACATCTCCATCAACAACCGTCCTCTGGACACCTTCTTCGGCCGCGAAACCGCTCGTATGGTTGTTCGCCAGCCGCTGGAGCTGACCGAGACCACCGCGAAGTTCGACATCTACGTCACCGTTGCCGGTGGTGGTGTCAGCGGTCAAGCCGGTGCGATCCGTCACGGTATCACCCGCGCTCTGATGGAATACGACGAAACCCTGCGTGGCGCTCTGCGTCGTGCTGGCTACGTCACCCGCGACGCTCGTGAAGTCGAGCGTAAGAAAGTGGGTCTGCGTAAAGCGCGTAAGCGTCCTCAGTACTCCAAGCGTTAATACCGCTTCGGCAGTCGAAAAAAGCCCGGTTCTTTGGAACCGGGCTTTTTTTATGGCTTGAACTAACCTGTCAGCATGTCCGTGGTGTCCTGTCGCATAGACGCAGATCAAGCAAAGCGAGGGTTGTAGCCCGGACCTGGGTTAATCACCTTGTCACTGTGTGGATTTGTTTCTTACCATGGCGGCCAATTTGGGGTGCCACAGACATTACCTAAGTACAGGCCTGATCCAACAGGCCAAGCAAGCTGATGGGAGAGGACTGAATGAGCAATGACGGCGTCAACGCAGGCCGGCGCCGCTTCCTCGTAGCCGCGACATCCGTGGTCGGGGCAGCGGGGGC
>NZ_MOMO01000130.1:0-6155 GCF_009933855.1 Pseudomonas sp. SG-MS2
GGCGCGCCGCATCGATCAGCACCCGTTGCAGCTGCTGGCCGACCTTGTCGTCGAAGATGATGAACGTTTCAAGCAGGATTTCTTCGCGCGCCTGAGCCATGGCCTCGAACACGCGGGGGTAAAAGCCTTCGCCATTGATCAACAGCTCGACACTGTTGCCATCCACCCAAGGTTTGTTCACAGGTTGATCTCCGCAGCCAATGGGGCATGGTCAGACAAATGCGACCAGGGATAATGGGACAACACTTGCGCCTTGCCCGGTTTGGCATTGCGCAAGTAGATACGGTCCAACCGCAGCAGCGGCAGGCGCGCGGGGAAACTGCGGGCCGGGCTACCAAAGTGCTCACCGAACGCTTCTACCAGGCGTTGCGAGAGCACAGCGTCGGCCTTCAAGCGCCAGTCGTTGAAGTCCCCGGCGACAATCACCGGTGCATCGGCGGGCAAGCTGTCGAGCAAGTCGAACAGCAGGCTTACCTGGCGCTGCCGATGGGCTTCACGCAACCCCAGATGCACGCAGACTGCATGAACCGATTCGTGGCCGGGCACCTCCAGGCGACAGTGCAGCAAGCCGCGCTGTTCGTTGCCATGGATCGACACATCGAGGTTGCGGTGCTCGGCAATGGGGAATTTCGACAGCAGCGCGTTGCCATGATCGCCATGCGGGTAAATGGCATTGCGGCCATAGGCGAACTGCGGCCACATGCTGTCGGCGAGAAATTCATACTGCGGGGTTTCGGGCCACGCGGGATGGCGCACGGCATGGTGCTCATGGCTGCCGTGCACCTCCTGCAGGAACACAAGATCGGCATCGGTGGCTCGAACCGCCTCGCGCAACTCGGGCAGGATGAAACGCCGGTTCAGCGCGGTGAAGCCTTTGTGCACGTTGATCGTCAATACATTGAGACGATGTACTGCGGTGGCCTGGTCGATGATGCTGGCGGGTGTTTGCAGTGTCTTGTTCACAATTGCACCTGCGGTGTCACACCCGGTTCTGTCACCAAGTGGCCGTTCAGATCCAGTTTGTCCAGAAGACGGCGTGCGTCGTAAGGTGCATGTACCTTCTGGTCGTTGTCGAAATAGCAATACACATCCCGTGACGCACGCCGGGGTGGCGGCTGATCGACTATCAGGCGGGCATCGTCCGGCTGGTCGCCGCGACTCCAGCATTCGATCCGCTGCTTCCAGCGGCGCAAGGCGCGTGCGGTATACCCGCTGCTGTAAAGCTCGACATCCCCGTGCAGACGCAGGTAGACGAAATCAGCGGTCACATCCTCGACAGAGGGCCACTTTCCCGCGCTGTCGGCGACTACTAGCGCCACCCGGTACTTGCGCAGCATGCGCACGAACGCCTCGCACAAAAAGCTCTCATTACGAATCTCTACTGCGTGGCGCATACGTGCATTGCCTTCGATGGCAGTGCCGCCATTACTCCGTAAACGCTCAGCGCAGTTGCGGGCACAGGCGTGCGCCGCCTCGAGGTCGTGAGGTAATAGCGCGAGGAACCGCTCGAAACGATCCTCATCGAATTTCATGTTCGGCGGAAACTGCCACAGAATCGGCCCCAGCTTGTCTCCCAGCAACAAAAGGCCCGATGCAAAGAAATTCGCCAGCGGCTCTTCGATGTCATTGAGACGCCGGCCATGCGTGATATAGCGGGGCCCTTTGACTGAAAAGACGAAGTCTTCCGGCGTATCGTCCCGCCAGCGCTCATAGCGTTCCGGTGTCTGCAGGCTATAGAACGACCCGTTTATTTCTATGCTGTTGACGGCGCGCGAGGCAAATGCCAATTCATCGTCCTGCCGCAGGCCCTTGGGGTAGAAGTCCTTGCGCCAGGGGCCATAGCGCCATCCGGATATGCCGATGCGGATCTCGCTCACACTGTGGTCCTCATTGCTGTCCCTTCACTAGCGACACGCAGCGACCACAAACGGTTCAGGATGGTTGACCAGTGGTGACTGGCTGTGTCCTGGGAACTTTGCACCCGCGCACGTTTCCACCGAAAAGCAGACCTGACGAATACGTTGCGATGGCGCAATGGGAGGCTTGTTCGGCACACGGGAATGACCCGCGAACCTGGAGGCAAACATGGCCCGACACATCATTCACTTCACCGGCCCGATCAACTCATCCACCTGCGGCAACCTGATCAGTACCTGCTCCAAGGTGATGCAGCAGGGGGGCGATGTGCTTCAGTTGAACATCGCCACGATGGGCGGCGAATGCAGCTATGGGTTTACCTTGTACAACTTCCTGCGTGCCTTGCCTGTACCTGTGCACACGCACAACCTCGGTACCGTCGAATCGATGGGCAACATCCTGTTTCTGGCGGGCGAGCACCGTACCGCCTGCGCCATGAGCAAGTTCCTGTTTCACCCGTTTCACTGGACCCTGCATGGCGCGGTGGACCATGCGCGTATGGCCGAGTATGCGATGAGCCTGGATTATGATTTGCGGCTGTATGCCCAGATCGTCATTGAAAGAACCGCTGGCAGCGCCGAAGCACTGGACGTTCAACGCTACCTGATGGCTTATCCGCGAATACTGGATCCTCAGGAGGCACTGAAGAGCGGCCTGATCCATGCCATCGATGAAATGCCGATCGAGGCGCAAGTGACACAGTGGAGTGTGCATGCGTAAGGCTCGCAGCACCGGCAAGAAGGGAGCGCGCAAACATTTCTCCGGGCGGTGTTTCGTGCCACCGGTCGCCTGCCCACGATGGAATTGAGCATTCCTGCGCATCGGCGGTTCGGAAAAAGGGTATGGCAAAGATTCATGCGTCCAACCATCCCATCGCAAGGAGAAACGACATGGCTCGTGATCAAGAGCGGACTGGACAACGTGGCGGCACCAAGGAAACCAACCCGGGCAACTTTGCCAATGACCGTGAACGGGCTTCCCGTGCAGGCCAGAAGGGCGGGCAGGCGTCGGGCGGCAACTTTGCCAATGATAGAGAGCGCGCCTCACAAGCTGGCCGCAAGGGCGGGCAGAACAGCCATGGTGGAGGCCGCCAGCCGAATTGAACAGTCGCGTTAGCCGAGGCCTGTCGGCCTCGTCCGATGTCCTCTTAGGGAGACTCAAGCATGCGCGCATTGACCTATCACGGCGCTGGCGATGTCCGTGTCGACAACGTGCCAGAACCGGAGCTGCAGGAAGATGACGATATCCTTCTGCGTGTGACCGCCACGGCCATCTGCGGCTCGGACTTGCACCTTTATCGTGGCAAGATCCCTTTGGTCGAGACGGGCGATATACTCGGCCACGAGTTCATGGGGATCGTCGAAGACGTTGGTAGCGCAGTGACAGCCGTACGCCCCGGTGACCGGGTGGTGATCCCGTTCGTGATCGCGTGCGGCGGCTGCTTCTTCTGCCAGCACCAGCTGTTCGCGGCCTGTGAAACCACCAATACGGGCCACGGGGCGATTCTCAACAAGAAAGTCATCCCGCCGGGTGCAGCCTTGTTCGGCTACAGCCACCTGTATGGTGGGGTGCCAGGTGGCCAGGCCGACTACGTACGCGTTCCCAAAGGCAACACCGGGCCGTTCAAGGTACCGGGGCACCTGGCCGATGATCAGCTGCTGTTCCTTTCCGATATCCTGCCCACCGCCTGGCAGGCGGTGCTCAACGCAGAGGTCGGACAGGGCGCTTCGCTGGCCATCTATGGCGCAGGGCCGGTCGGGCTGCTGTCGGCGGCCTGTGCAAGAATGCTGGGGGTAGAGCAGATTTTCATGGTCGATGAGTGCGGCTATCGCCTGGATTATGCTCATCAGGCCTACGGCGTAATTCCTATCGACTTTGCCCACGACGACGATCCTGCCGACACCATCATTCGCCAGACGCGCGGCATGCGGGGCGTCGATGCAGTGATCGATGCCGTGGGCTTCGAAGCCAAAGGCAGCACCACCGAAACCGTGCTGACGGCCCTGAAACTCGAAGGTAGCAGCGGCAAGGCGTTACGCCAGAGCATCGCTGCGGTTCGCCGTGGTGGCGTGGTAAGCGTGCCGGGGGTCTATGCCGGTTTCATTCACGGCTTCCTGTTCGGCGACGCCTTCGACAAGGGCCTGACTTTCCGCATGGGCCAGACGCATGTCCATCGCTACCTGCCGGAGTTGCTCGAACACATCGAGGCAGGCCGGCTCAACCCGCAAGCGATCATCACTCACCGGCTGGCGCTGGAAGATGCCGCGCGAGGCTACGAACTGTTCGATGAGCAGCAGGAGCGCTGCCGCAAGGTGATCCTGGTACCTGGCGCTGCACTCGAACCGTTGCCTTGAGGGGAGTGGTGTGGGGTGAATTGTTGGACAATTATTTTGAATCTTTCCTGGCGGGCATCACTCAATGAATGAGTCATCCATGGAGAAGAGGAGGGCCCCGTGATGCCTAACCCCCAGCTGTACATCATTGACTACCAACTGCGTGGCGAACCACGCAGTTTCATCATCCGCATGGAGCGGATGGACAACACCGAAGCCTGGCACTGGGCCAGTTGTGATGCGGGTATTGGCATCATTCCCAAGTTCGGTCGCGAAAAAATCAAGAAAGTCAGCAGGCCAATGGCTGAGCGCTATGGGATTACCGCAGTGAGTTGGCGGCTGTCCGGGGGAAAACCCAACCAGCCGGTCAGTGACTCTGCGATTAGCAGTTGAGGGAAAAGGAGCGGGCTTTTGCCCGCTCCCTAAGGTCAAGCGCCTGACTCGGGATCGCTTGCTGGTACGCCTGGACGATTTTCCTCATCGTCGGTGACATTCGGGTCAGCATCCGGGTCGTCCACCCGATCGTCAGGCTGGCCCGGATCCAGCTCAGGCCAGTCATCCTGGACGTTACCGCCACCCATTTTCATTAGTTGGTTCATCACGGTTCTCCTTGGCGTCAGATACAGTTTGGAGTGTGATCGAGCTACGGATGATCAGCCTGCGTCCTGAAAATACCGACCAATGGGTCATTGCCCATGGGCGCGACCTGGCTTGTTGGCTGCGGCGCAATTGCCGGTGCTACCGAAACCATGCCGTTGGGGGGATCGCGGCTTGAGGGCCAAAGGCGAGGAGGGCGCTTGAGCCTGCCGGACCAAGAGCGGCTGGCTGACGCTGTGAAAGTCGGCCGGGCAACGGCCGTTAGTGAATGCCTTGATCTTCCAGTGCTTTGCGCAACGCATGGACGCCCACCGCAACGATTAATCCAGTCATTACGATGCCAGCCATTCCGATCACAACAGCCAGGCTACGAGCCAACCCATCTTTAGGTACCAAGTCACCATACCCAATCGTCAAACCTGTCACGAAGGAAAAATACAGGCCATCTCCCAAGGGCCAGCCTTCCCGCATCCCAACAACCCAGCCGAGCAGGGCCATGAATATCAGTAACAGCGAGACGATTGGCCAGACGATGGCCAGTCCGCGCCAGAACTCACGGACGAAGTTGCGCCTAAGGTCCTTCATTGCTCGCATGGCATAAGTTCCTTGGAGAATGCAGGCGGATGCTTGACAGGGAGTTTGGCACAACTTTCATCGCGCACTGGAGCAAACAGGTCGGGCAGGCGCTTTACAATCCTCCCTCAGCCCCTTTTTTATAACTACACTAAATGAATATTTAGTGTAGTTATAACTTTAAAGAATATCGTAAAGGGTAGGCGCCGTGCAAATCAGGCCTGGCCACCACCTGATTAAGGTCAATCAGTTGGGCGATCTACTCCGACTATGCAATGATTGACGGTTATCACACACCCAAGGTAATTGAAACAACGCCCATTAGGTTAATGGAAATGGAAGTTGATGGCCCGGGAAAGCGGCCACCTTATGGAGATCAAGGAATGAGCACCACCGCACATCGATTAACACACCTAGGGCAGCGTTGCCTGCTGGTGGCCGCTGGGATAGCTATCTGGTTGCCGCTCGGTGTAGCCAGCTTATTTACTATTTTGCTGGGCCACGAAAAATCGTTATCAGCGGGTATGGCGTTTGCGAATGTATGGTTCATGACTGCGCAAGCTGAACTGATCGCGATCGTCCTTTTGCTGGTTTATGCCGGATGGGCCAGGCCGTGGAAATCCAAGGGGCCTACATACGACACCTTCATTGTGCATAGCTGCGCTGCGGGGCTGATCGTGTCCCAGGAAGTGGTGTAACTCATCATGGCTCTTGCCATTAAGTTCGCCGTTTAGT
>NZ_MOMO01000131.1:0-13056 GCF_009933855.1 Pseudomonas sp. SG-MS2
GAAATTCTGGGCGTCCTGCGAAGCCCGCATCATTGCACATCCTGCAGGGCAATCGCAGCAAGAAAAATTTCGATGAGCTGATCGAGGAGATCAAGTCTCCAACGGTTCCGGTGGCAGCTCCGCCGATGCCAGATGTGCTCAGCGATGACGCCGTCGCCGAGTGGGAGCGCTTGATCCCCGACCTCACCGCGTTGGGGTTGATTTCCACACTGGACCAGATGGCACTGGCGACCTACTGCCAGGCCTATGCCGATTGGCTGCGCTACCAGCGGTTGATCGCACAGCGCAACGCGAAATCGGTCGATGATCTTGGTGGTGATGTTCAGACCTTCAAGACCGGCGCGCAGCAAATGCACGTCCTGCGGCAGTTGGCTAATGACGCCGAGAAGCGCGCCAACGCTGCTGGTGCCCAGTTTGGCTTCTCGCCCATGGCCCGCCGAAATCTGAAGACGGCACCTGCGCCGCAAGGTGAGCTTTTCCCCAATGAACAACGAGACGCCGCAAACCGATACTTCAGTTGACGACCGCGTGACGGCATTCGCGCACGCTGTACTGGCCGGTGAGATCGTCGCAGGCCCCAATGTTCGCAACGCCTGCGCGCGCCACCTGCGCGATCAGGAGCATGGCCCGGCCCGGGGGCTGGTCTGGGATCAAGCTGCCGCCGATCGCGCCATCGGCTTTTTCGAAGACGTGCTGTGCCTCAACGGCGGTGACTATGAGGGGCTGCCGTTCTTCCTCGCGCCGTGGCAAGCGTTCGTCGTGGGCAGTCTGTTTGGCTGGATGACGGACGACGGCTACCGCCGCTTCCGCCTGGCCTACATCGAGACCGGAAAGGGGTCGGGGAAAAGCCCCCTGGTGGCCGGCATCGGCCTGTACGGCCTGGTGTCGGATGGCGAAAACCGGGCAGAGATTTACGCTGCCGCGACCAAGCGTGACCAGGCGATGATCCTGTTCCGAGACGCGGTCAGCATGGTCAACATGTCGCCACACATGGCCAGCCGAGTGGTGCAGTCAGGTCGCGACGAGAAGGTCTGGAACCTCTACTACCCGAACACCAAGTCGTTCTTCAAGCCGATCAGTGCGGACGAAGGCCAGTCCGGCCCGCGGCCGCACATCGGCTTGCTGGACGAGTTGCACGAACACAAGACGGCGACCACCGTAAACATGATGCGCGCCGGTACCAAAAACCGGCGCAAGGCCATGGTGGTGATGATCACCAACAGTGGCTCGGACAAGAAGACTGTCTGTGGTCAGTACCATGACTTGGGTGTGCGCATCTGTGCTGGCCAGGAAGATGACGACAGCTTCTTCGCGTTCATCTGCTCCTTGGATGAGGGCGACGATCCGTTCAAGGACGAGAGCTGCTGGGCGAAGGTCAACCCCTCGCTCGACTACGTTGCCGAGGGGCAGATCGACGGGATCCCCGGGCGCAAATATCTGCGTGAGCAGGTCCAATCGGCACGCGGTCTGCCAGCCCAGGAGTCGGTCGTGCGCCGGCTGAACTTCTGCGAATGGACCCAAGCCGAGTCGCCATGGATCTCCTGGGAGGTCTGGAGCCAGGCGGAAGAGCGCGTTCGCATGCGGCTGCTGCGGGACCGGCCGTGCGTTGGCGGCCTCGATCTGTCGAGTACCACCGACCTGACTTCGTTCGTGCTGTTGTTCTATCCCACGGTAGAGGATCCGCACTGGCGGTTGCTGCCGTACTTCTGGATCCCGGACCACGACCTGGCCGAGCGCGAGAAGCGCGACAAGGTGCCCTACACCGTCTGGATCAAAAACGGAGAATTGGAAACTACGCCTGGGCGGGCCATTAGCAAGCTGCATGTACTACGGCGGTTGCAGACCATTTGCGCCTATTTCGACGTGCGCAAAATCGCGTATGACCGCTGGCGGATCGAAGACCTGAAGCAGCTGATGATCGAGCACGATATTGAGTTGCCGGAGATGGTGCCGTTCGGTCAGGGCTTCAAGGACATGGGGCCAGCGGTGGACGAGTTCGAGCGCCGCTTGCTGGGACTGCCGCCTCAGCAAGAGCAGGGCGAGATCATTGACCTTAGTCCTGATGACTTTGAAGTGATCAGCGAGATCCCAGATGTCGAGACACTGCGTCATGACGGTAACCCGGTGATGACCTGGTGCGCCGGCAACGCGGTCATCGTCTGCGACCCGGCCAACAACCGCAAAGCCGATAAGGCCAAGGCCACCGGGCGCATCGACGGAATCGTCGCGGGGCTGATGGCGACCGGCATCAGTGGCACTGCCATCGAGGGCAGTGGCAAATCAATCTATGACGAAGGTGCGGGCATATGAAATCGTTGGAATTGTTGGCCTGGATCGCCGGGCTGCTGGGCTTCGGCCTGCTCGTCACTGGCGTGGCTCTGCTCAGCGTTCCGGCAGCGTTCATCGTTGCCGGGATTGGCCTACTCGCCTGGGCTTATCTGGCAGACCAAGCGGCCGCCGCTCCGGCGCCCGTGCATGATGGGGGTGGCTGATGTTCCTGAGTAAACAACGCGGATCGGCGCAGAGCGTCGTGTCCAGTCCGGACGGCAGCGTCTGGCGAAGCCTGATCGGCTCGGGGCGCAACAGCTCAGGTTCGAAAGTCACCCCCGAATCGGCGCTCGGCGTCCCCATCGTTCAGAACTGCGTCACCCTGTTGGCCGAGAGCATCGCTCAGCTGCCGCTGGAGCTGTACCACCGCAAGGGCAACGGCCAGCGAGATGCGGCGATCAACCATCCGCTGTATGACGTGCTGCGGTACCAGCCGAACGGTTTTCAGACACCGTACGAGCACCGCGAGGGCAGCCAGCTGGCCGCCGGCCTTCGCGGCAACAGCTACAGCTTCATCGAGCGCGGTGACGACGGCAACGTGACCGCCCTGTGGCCTATCCACAACGACAAGGTCACCGTCTACAAGGGCGGCGATATGCTGCCGTACTACCAGGTTGGCGCTTTTCCGGATCGCTTGCCCATGCGGCAGATCCACCACGTGCGCTGGCACTCGCACAACTATTATGAGGGGTTGTCGCCGATCATGCTGCACGCGGAGGCGGTGGGGCTTGCCCAGGCCGTGCGGCAGTACACCGGCAAATCGTTCGCCAATGGCGTGTCGGTGTCGGGCGTAATCGAACGCCCACGTGAGGCGCCGGCTATCAAGGATCAGGGCTCGATTGATCGGGTGCTTGATCAGTGGGGGAGCAAGTTCGGCGGCATGGACAACGCGAAGAAGGTTGCCATGTTGCAGGAGGGCATGACCTTCAAGCCGGTGTCCATGACCAACGTCGACGCCGAAATCATCGGCATCCTGAAGCTGTCCGGCGTTGACTGCGCGCGGATCTACAAGATCCCGCTGCCAATGGTCAACGACCTGGACAAGGCGAATTACAACACCATCGAGCAGCTGCTGATCCAGTTCGTGGTGTTCAGCCTGCTGCCCTGGGTCAAGCGTCATGAGCAGTCGATGATGCGCGACTTCCTGCTGCCCAAGGACCGGCGCGACTACTTCATCGAATTCAACCTTTCCGGGCTGATGCGTGGTGACCAGAAGAGCCGGTACGAGGCGTACGCCATCGGGCGGCAGTGGGGCTGGCTGTCGGTCAACGACATCCGTCGGTTGGAAAACATGCCGCCGGTTGCAGGTGGCGACATCTATCTGCAGCCGTTGAACATGATCGATGCGGGCAAAGGTATGCCCGACCTGAAAGATCCCAAGGTGCGGGCGCAGCTGGAGCTGCAACAGCACGAACTCGAAAGGATGCTTGCGCAATGAAACACTATCTCCGGGCATCCGGCCTGCTGTTCAACCAACCGTTGCTGGTGACCCCCGACATGCTCGACCTGGGCGTGCGCTGGGCGAATCAGGCAATGAACCTCAACATCATCAACCTGGCACCGGCCGGCGGTGCCAACCTTGGATTCTACGACGATGAGGCGCAGGACCTCGCCGAGCAGGAAAAAGAGAAAGAGCGCGCCTTGTTGGCGTCCACGGGGGTCCAGGTACTGCCGGTGCACGGTTTCCTGGTCAGTCGCGGCAGTCACATCAACGCCTGCGAAACCATGACCAGCTATGAAGGCCTGCGGCAATCACTGCGTCAGGCGATCGCGGATCCTCTGGTTGAGCGCGTGGTGTTGGATATCGACACGCCCGGTGGCTCGGCCGTCGGTGCATTCGAGTTGGCAGCGGACATCCGGGCAATGTCGCGGATCAAGCCCATCGCCGGAATCGTCAACTTCATGGCCTACAGCGGCGGCTACCTGATCGGGAGTGCCTGCAGTGAAGTGGTCGTGAGTCAGACCAGTGGGGTCGGATCCATCGGCGTAATTGCCAGCCACATGGACCGTTCCAGGCAAGAGGAAAGCATGGGCGTGAAGGTCACGACCGTGTATGCCGGTTCCCACAAGAACGACCTGAGCCCGCATGAGCCTCTGACTGAGCAGTCGATGAAGTTCCTGCAGGAGCTGGTGCAAGAGAGCTACCAGCTCTTCGTCAGTGCGGTGGCGGATTATCGCGGCCTCAGCGTCGAGGCCGTGCGGGCCACCGAGGCGGGTCTGTACCGTGGTCAGGCTGGCATCAATGCTGGCCTGGCGGACCGTTTGCAAAGCCCGCAGGACGCAGTCGATGACCTGGCGCGCGCGGTGGCGCAAGCCCGGGCACAGCGTCAGGGCAGCCGCATCGCCCTTCGAGCCGCGGCCCTCAACCTTCAAGCAAGACTCTGACCGCGTTCGCGGCAGTTACCTACACCCGCTTCGGCGGGTTTTTTTATGCCCAGGAGGCACCATGTCCCGTGTAACTCAATTGCGAAGCGAACGCGCTCAGCTCGTCGCCTCGATCCAGGTGCTGGCCAAGGTCGAGGCTGAGGGTGGTTCTCTCAGCGCCGAACAGCTGACTCAGTTCACCGAGCTGGAGGCCAAGGTCAACGATTTGACCGCCCAGATCAGCCGCGCCGAAGCTGCGGAGCGTATGGCCGCTGCGAGTGCGGTACCGGTCAGCGAGAGCGCGCAGGGCATCAACAGCCCACCCGTGCATATTTCCGGCCCGTTCAATGAAGCCACTAAGCCGGGCGTAGCCATGGCGCAGATGGTGCGCTTGTTGGTCCAGGCGCAAGGCAACCAGCAGGCGGCTGCCGAAATGGCGAAAACCGGTGGTTATGGTGCTGATGTGCATATGGCGCTGTCCACGGTTACTCCTAGCTCCGGTGGCGTGCTGGTGCCGGAGAATTTCAGTACCAGCGTGATCGAATCGCTGAGGCCAAAGTCGGTGATCCGCAATATGGGCGCAGTCAGCCTGCCCCTGAACAACGGCAACCTGACCATGCCGCGCGTTATCGGTAATACCCAGGTCAGCTACATCGGCACCGAGGAGGACATTTCGGTCACCGATATGGAGTTCGGCGACCTCAAGCTGTCCTCGAAAAAGGCTGCCGCCATCGTACCGATCTCCAATGACCTTCTGGCCTATGCCGGAGTCAACCCGCGCATCGATGGCCAGGTCAGCAATGACCTGGCGGTGAGCATGGGGCTTTCCGAAGACCTGCACTTTATTCGTAGTGCGGGCGGCGGCTCGCTGCCGAAGGGCCTCCGTTATTGGGCGCCGGCCGGCAACGTGTTGCCTGCGCCGGCAGGTGCCACGCTGGCGATCGTTGATCTGTATCTCGGCGGCATGATGCTGCGCCTGGAGACCGCCAACGTCGATCTGACGGCCTGCGGCTGGATCATGGCGCCGCGCACCCTGCGCTGGCTCCAGTCGCTGCGTGACGGCAACGGTAACAAGGCCTACCCGGAAATCGATCTGGGCTTGCTCAAGGGCTACAAGGTGGCGTTGACCACCCAGATCCCGACCAACCTGGGAGCCGGCGGTAATGAGTCGGAGATCTACTTCGTCAACTTCGCCGACTGCTACATCGGTGAGGACACCAACCTGGCCATCGCGATCAGCACCGAGGCCTCCTACAAGGATGCCGGCGGCAACACCGTTAGCGCGTTCCAGCGTGACCAGACCTTGATCCGCGTGATCAGCAAACACGACTTTGGCCCTCGCCATGTCGAGTCCGTGTCCGTGGGTACCGGCATCACCTGGGGTGCTGGCATGTAAGACCGCCTCAGCCCTGCCTTCATGGCAGGGCTGTTCTCAACACGTTGATCGAGGTTTTGTCATGAGCGAAAAAGTCATTGTGAAGTTCACCAAGCCCTGGCGGGGTTACTCGCCCGGGGAGATCGCCGGATTTGAGGAAGATGCTGCCGGTGCCCTGGTTGCTGGTGGCGTGGCATCGCGCTATTCGCCTGCGTCTTCTGCTGCGCCGGTGACCAGCCCATTGGTCGCTGGGCGTGCAAAAAGCGCTGGCAGGAAGGCTGGTGGCCAATCCGGAGCTTCGAAACCTCCAGTAGCAGGGGCCCAGTCTCCCGACGAAGAGCCGACCTCGGTGGAGGGTACGCAGCCCCTCAGCCCGGCCGGTGTGGGAGGTGGTGCTGACCCTCATGCGGGCGCCGACGTGGTGCCCGAGAACGTCGGCGGTAGCGACCCTGACCAGGGCAATGGTAATGGCGACGAAAGCGACACGCCCCCTGGCGTCGTCGATGAAGATGATGACGATGGGAAGCCGTAACCATGGCGCGGCGCATCGCTTACATCGGCGAGCCGGTGTTGACAGTGGAACAGGTAGCCTTCCAGTGCCGGCTTGATCCAGAGGACGTTGTGCTGGAACTGATTGAGGGCGTGATCATCCCTGGGGTGACCGGCCAGGCTGAGTCGCGAACCGGCGCTGCCATCCGGCAAGCCGAGTACGAAGAAGAGTGGCCCTGTCATTACGCCTCGGGCCATGCGCTCGATGTCGGGCAGGCCACCGCCATCGTCTCGATCGGTCGTATCCTGCCGGATGGCAGCGCCGAGCCGCTCACGGTCGCGCACAGCCTGCGCAATCGAGGCAAGGAAAGCTTTCTGTATTTCCCCGACGGGCGTCCGGCAGGCGAGCTGCTAATCCGCTACCAGGCTGGCATCGATCTCGATGCCTATCCTGCTGTGCGCTCCTGGTTGCTGATGCAGGCAGGTACGGCGCATGAATTCCGGGAGACGCTGGTGAGCGGGACCATCCTCGCCGAGTTGCCGGACACGATGCTGGACGCGCTGCTGGCGGAAATCACTGTCCCACCGAGGTTCTGACATGCAGGCAGGACGATTGCGTAACCGCTGCACCTTGATGACTTCGAGCCGCGAGCGCAACACGTCGGGTGGCTTTGACGTGACCTGGATTGAGGCTGGTCGGTTGTGGGCAGACATCACAACGCCGACCGGTCAAACCAGAGCGGTGGCTGAGCAGCTCGCTGCGGTGGTCTCCGCTGAAATCCGCGTTCGACCAAAGGCTGAAATTGTCGAAGGTTGCCGCCTGGTGCGCGGAAATGTCACCTATTTGATTGAAGCTGTGCTTCCGGACAACAAGCACTCCATGCTGCGGCTGTTGTGCTCCAGCGT
Source organism: Pseudomonas sp. SG-MS2 (assembly GCF_009933855.1). Taxonomy (NCBI): domain Bacteria; kingdom Pseudomonadati; phylum Pseudomonadota; class Gammaproteobacteria; order Pseudomonadales; family Pseudomonadaceae; genus Pseudomonas; species Pseudomonas sp. SG-MS2. The sequence continues at coordinate 7,463 of NZ_MOMO01000131.1, forward strand.
TCCCAATCCCTGAGAGGTAAATCATGAAAGTACGAGCCTTGGCCAGTCTCTCTGGCCCGATGGGCCGCAAGGTGCTGGGCGATGAGTTTCTCGTCTCCGCTGACCAGGGGCGCGAGCTTGTGGCGCGCGGTCTGGCGCAGGAAGTGCCAGCGGCAGCTGATCTGGCGGATGCCGCTGATCCCGTCGAGATCCCCACGAAGCCGCGGAAGTCCTGATCGTGGCCGCCCGCCGATCTCGCTTGCTGGGCGACTTCAAGTTGCGGCGCACTCTGCGCAACATCCACCAGACGATCGACAACGAACTTAAGGTCGAGATGCAGAAGGTGGCTAATGAGATCCTGGCCACCATGCGGGGCCTGGTGCCCAAGGATACCGGCGCCGCAGCTGCAGCGCTGACCGCTTTCGTGTCCAAGAGCGGCCTGGATGCCGAGATTGGTCTGCGCGGCAAGCGCAACAATAAGCGGTTCTTCTACCTGCGCTTTGCTGAGTACGGCACCAAGGGCTACAGCGGTGTCATCTATCGGCGCGCAGATAGCAATGCCATTGACGGCCATACCAACAACCGCGACAAGATGGCCATGAAAGGGCGGCGCAATGCCCTGCGTGCCAGGGAAACGAAGAACAAGTCGGACGGCAGCACGTTCTTCGGCAAGTATCCCGACATCCCGGCGCGGCCGGCGCATCCTTGGCTTCGGCCTGCGCTGGACGTTAACCGGGAGGCGGTGATGCTGCACCTGCAGGCCGCAGTGGCGCGCACGCTCAAGCGAGCCAGCGAGGGGGCAGGTAATGGCTGATCCTTCTCTGACGTTGCAGGAGGCGCTGTACGCGCGGCTGACAGCCGAGGTGTCCTGCCCGGTTTTCGACGGCGCCCCGCTCAACACCCCGATGCCCTATGTCTCGATCGATAACGAGGTGGTGGTCAACAGCGACATTCTGGCCCGCCGCCGCGATACCCGGCTGTTCTACCTAAGCGTCTGGTCGAGGGTGACCGGTCAGCATGAGGTCAAGCGCATCATGGCTGAAATCGATGCGGCGCTTCACCAGCGTCCGCTGCCCATCGCGACTGGGCGTGTTATCGCGGTGCGTGTTGACCGCAAGCAGAGCAATCGCGAACCGGACGGCGTGACGTACCAGGGCGCCGTGACCCTTCGCATCATCACCGAACACTAAATCCCCACTGAATCGCCGCGTTGCGGCTCTTTCACCTGTCCTCAGGAGGACTGCTTATGTCTGTCAATACCGGCGCCGAGACGCGGATCTACATTGGGCCTCGCCTCACCGCAGATCTGCCAGTGGATCGCGCTGCAGCCATTACCCAGCTTTCGGGTCTGATCTATACCGAAGTCGGCGAAGTGGAAAGCATCGGCGACTACGGCGACACCATCAACGATTTGACCTTCGCCAGCCTGGCCAGCGGCCGTGCACGCCACCTCAAAGGTCTGGCAGATGCTGGCTCGACCGAACTGGTAATCGGCTTCGATGCGGGTGACGCCGGCCAGCTCAAGCTGGTCGAAGCCTTCCTGGATCGTTCGCGCTATGACTACCCGTTCAAGGTGGTCTACGTCGACGGCGAGACCGATTACTTCGCGGCGAAGGTAATGAGCAACAAGAAGTCCGGCATCACGGTCGAGGGCATTCTCAAACGCAACGTCACCCTCGGCATCAACTCCGAAATTTACGAAGACACCACTCCGTAATCGCCAGGCCTTCGTGCATTCAGGCGTGCGGCAGCATCGACCGCACGCCCTCATTTCATTTTCAGGGAAACACCTTCATGTCCAAGACTACTCACGGCATTACTCTCGTCACTGTCGGCGAAGAAACTTTCGAGCTGAAGCCGACCCTCAAGGCCGTTCGCAACATCGAGAGCCGCTTCGGCGGCATCGGTCCTGCCATCGGCGAACTGGGCCAACTCAGAACCAGCGCTATCGCCTCCGTGCTGCTGATTGGCTCCGGTCAGGATTTCAAGCCGAAGGACGTTGTGGCGCTGGAGGAGAAAATTTTCGAAGCCGGAATCCGCGAGGTGAACCCGCAGGTGGTCGCCTACGTGAGCAACCTCCTCAATCCAGGCGGCAAATCGAAGGCTGAGCTGGACGCAGAAGCCGAGTCGGGAAACGAGTAAGCCGACCAGGCAACGGCAGCTATGTCGATGAGCTGTACGAGCTGGCCACCGGCTGGCTCGGCTGGTCGCCCCGTGATGCATGGGAGACACCCATAATCGAAATCCTCATAGCCTGGGAGGCCAAGGTGAAGTTCCTGCGGGCGAGCAACCCATTCGGCAGCGGCGAGCCGGCCAAGCCGGACAAGACCGTTGCCGCCAAGGAACTCCGCATGGGCCTGCGTGTTGCAGCGATGGGGCGATCGAAAGAAAAGTGATGTGAAACGACCCGCTTCGGCGGGTTTTTGCGTTTAAGGGGGGCATATGGCCGACGGCGACATTCAGGGCATGCTGGTTCGGATCGAGGCCACTACGGCCCAACTCCGCCAGGAGATGGCGCGGGGCGAGTCCTCCGTCGCCAATGCTGCGGGAAAGATCGATGGCAGCCTGGGGCGGATCGACAGCGCGTTCGACCGGACTGAGCAGAACGCGACTGCCCTGCAGCAGGCCATCAGCAGCGCATTTACAGGGATTGGTGCGGCCTCTGCCGCTGCGGTGGCCGGCCTGGTGGCGATCACCAGCCGGACCACCGAGTACGCCCAGGAGGTGAAGAACCTCGCGGCCTTGTCGAACACGTCGGTGGATGACTTCCAGCGCCTGGCCGCCGGCGCCAAGACCGTCGGCATCGAGCAGGAAAAGCTGTCCGATATCTACAAGGACATGAACGACCGCGTCGGCGAGTTTCTGGCGCGCGGCGGTGGCGAGATGGCCGATTTCTTCAAGGAGATCGCGCCGCAGGTCGGTGTCACCGCCGAGATGTTCGCCAAGCTCTCCGGTCCCCAGGCGCTGCAGCTGTACTACAGCTCGCTCGAAAAGGCCGGGCTGAGTCAGCAGCAAATGACCACCTACATGGAGTCCGTGGCCGACGAAGCGACGGCGCTGATTCCGCTGCTGAAGGACAACGGCACCGGTTTCAGAACCTTCGGGGATCAGGCCGAGAGGGCTGGCCGAATTCTGAGCCAGCTTGAGATCGACCGGTTGGTCGAGGTGCGCCAGTCCATCGTCAACCTGCAGGGCGCTTTCGACGGCGCCTCTCGCCAGTTGGTGTCGGGCATGCTGCCGGGCATGGAGGGGCTGGCCGATCTGTTCGACCGTCTCTCGGGCGGCGGTGCTGCTGAAGCGCTGGGCCAGGCGATTGGCTTTCTTGCCGAGAACGTCAATATTCTGGTCGCGGCGGTCGGCGCCAAAGCCGCCTCCAGTTTCTTGGCCTACTCGCAGCAGGTGGTGGCCAGCACGAAAGCAACGCTGGCTGAGGCCATGGGCGCCAAAGCGGCAGCGGCGGCAAAGCAGGAACAGGCCATCGCCTCTGCATCATTGGCTGCAGCCCTGGCTGGAGAGACCTCTGCTGCAGTTGCTGCTGCTCGTGCCGATGAAGCGCAAGCAGTGGCTAGGGTTCGGAGCATCCAGTCGGCCCGAGAGCAGATTGCTTACAGTGCTGCGCTTGCGGTGGGTACCAAGGAGGAAGCCCATTACGCCAATGTCTTGGCTGCAACTGAGCTTGAGTTGGCGGCGGCGAAGAAAGCGGCAGCTCAATCCAGCGCTCAGCTGGGTGCCGCCCTGAATGCTGAATCGGCGGCGCTGGTAAAAGACACGGCTGCAACCCAAGCAGCTGCGACAGCCAAAAAAGAGTATGCAGCGGTATCGTCACTGGCAGCGCGTGCCGGCAGCGGCCTCCTTGGGCTGCTGGGCGGGCCAGCGGGTATAGCTTCGTTGGCGCTCGGCGCCGGCATCGCGTTCCTGACGATGCGCGACAGTACTGACAAGACGACCCAGTCGATTCTGGACATGCAGCAACCGCTTGACCAGGTCGCTGAGAAGTTCAAGCAGCTGACCCGCGATCAGCAAGCTGCCGAGCAGGTGGCGAAAAGCAAGGAGCAGGCCGAGGCCATTCGTGAGCAGGCGGCAGCCTATGAGGAGTTCCTGAAGCTGCTCCGGCAGCAGTTCGGTTCGGACTTGTTTTTACGGTTGAAGGCTGACATTGATGCGGCCTACGAGTCGGGTGTTCCGCTCGTAGATGTCATCGCAGACCTGCAGACCCGTTTCCGCATCCCTAAGGATGTCTCCGACTCTTGGGTGGAGCAGGCCGGCAAAGTCAGTACGGCTGCCGAAAAGACGGCCTTCCTGACGCAGGTACTCAATACCCTGACTGGTGCGCTCCAGCAGAACACGGTCGCAACCCACGAGAACAACGCCGCCAAGGGCGGCATGTCGGCCACCGAAGAAACCTACCTGCAAGCCCTGCAGAAACGCAGTGCCGCCTTGGAGGATGGCAACAGCGAGACGAAGAAGGCTACCCGCTGGCTGAGCGAGCAGAAGAACGTCACCGAGGAAGGTCGCAAGGCCATCCTGGCTGAGGCTGAGGCCGCGGATAAACAGCGTGAGGCCAAAGAGGCGGCGACCAAGGCCGCTCAAGCTGCTACGGGCGCTGGCAAGCAGGCTGCTTCCGAGGCCAAGAACCAGGCCAAGGCGCTGGCCGACCTGCAGGCTCAGGCCGAGATCGCGGTCCGCAGTGCCCAGGGCCTGGCGGCTGCGTATCTGGACGGCGCCGACAAGTCGCGCGAGTTCGGCATCCAGCAGAAGGTGGAGGAAGCGCTGCTTAAGGCCGGTGCCGGGGCGCGCAAGGAAGTCGAGGCTGCGATCCGTGGCCAGGCAGGCGCCGAGGATCAGCTCGCTGCTGCAAAGTCTGCCTACGACCTGGGCAAAGAGACCGAGGACATCCTCGCCCAGGCGACCGCCACGCTACAAGGCACGGCTGCGCTGGAGGCGTACAACGTCCAGAAGGCGATGCAGGTTGCCCTGGCCGGGAAGAACGTCGCTGTCGGCACCCAGGAGTATGAGCAACTGCTGGCCGCGACCAAGGCCCAGCAGGAGGCCGTGAAGATTGCCAAGCAGGCGTCGGATGCTGGCGGCATCATGGATCGTCTGTATCCCGAGAAGAAGCTGCTGCGCGAATACACCGAGGCGCAAGCGGCCTTGAACCAGGCCATGCAGCTGGCTCCGGACAAGGCTGCCGAGTACCAGGATGCCCTGCGTCTGCTGGGCCTTGAATACGAGCAAAACAAGAACGCGGCGACCGCCTGGGGCAAGTTCACCGAGGGCGCGGTGGACCGTGTCGACGAAGCTTTCGCTGGCGCCTGGAAGAACATCGGCGACGGCTTCGGCAGCTTTGCCACCAGTCTGAAGGATGGCTTCAAGCAGCTGCTAGCCGAACTGGCACACATGGCCATCACCCGCCCGATCGTCATGCAGATCGGTGCGGCGCTGGGTGTTGGCGGACTGTCCGCGCAATCTGGCGGGCTATTCGGCGGCGGTGGTGGCAGCGGTGGCCTGGGCCTGTTTGATATGGCTTCCAAGGCCTACGGCGTGGCCACCTCCGGCTTTGGCAGTGCTGTCTCTGCTGGCTGGAGTGCTGGTGAAGGCTTCCTGGGCGGCATGCA